>NZ_JAVBIE010000008.1:0-117065 GCF_032821635.1 Corynebacterium nasorum
GCCGACGGCACTCCTGGTGCAATCTTTCAGCTCCTGACGTCTTTGAAGCCGAGAATTCAGCTACACTGACTAGAGCAGCATAGCTAACCCCCGACGTGTCCACTTTCCGGGGGTCAGGCCCACCGCCTCAGCGCCCTGGGCAACAACAGAGCCCGCTGCCAAAGCCACAGCCAGCAAAGGAGACAATCCCTCAGCAGCCTTCACAGCCTTGCGCACAGCCTCATCAGCGCCCAAGGAAGCCAACTCGCCAATGAGCTTGCCACCACGCTCAGTGACAGCGTCAAAGTGCTTCGCCAGCTCATCAAGCTCATCCTGTCGCAGCTCAGCCAAAGCCTCCAACACATGGCCAGGCAAAGCACCACCAGGCAGCTTCTTAACCACCTGTGCAATCGGTGCCGAAGCATTCAGCGTATCCAACGCCTCAGCAAAGTCACGGGCAACAGAACGAATCTCAGAAAGGTCAGAGACCTTCTCCAGACCAAGGTCCTTCAGCTGTCCCTCAAGCCCATCAACGAGCTCATCAGCCGCGGACTTAAAGTCGGCAACTTTCTTCAGCGGGTCCGGCTCATGAATAGCGGTATCGATATTCGCCTTGAGGGTATCCAGGACTTCCTGGCCGGTTTCAGCTTCATCCACCAGGGTAGAAATAGCCTTTTCAACTTCACTGCGAGTATCGTCACCCAGGTTCAGCAGTGCGCTAGAAACCTGGGTGAGTGCGTCTGCCATTTCGTGTGGAATAACGCCGGCCGATTCGAGGCGGTCCACGAGGTGGGTGGGGTTGAATTCGCCGTAGCTATCGCGGTCAGTGTACTTGTATTCCATTACTTTTCCTCCTTGGTGTCCTCGTTGAATGCGCGCAGAATGTTGATGAGGGCAGCACCGATTGGCTGGGCGGAGGAACCAATGCCGGTGACCAAGTCCGTGAGCTTCTTGCGGTCAGCCTCGGGAAGAGCGTCAAACTTGCTTACTAGTTCTGGGAAGCCATCGCCCGGGGTGATTCCGTCGAACAGCTTCTTAGCGTACGAAGAACCAACGAAATCATCCACAGCGGCACCAACCTTGCCGGCGTGGTCTGCTAGTTCTTTCACATGTTCTGCGGCCTTGTCGGGGAGAGCTTCAGCATCGCCGAACTGTTCGGCCACGAGGTCATGTAGGCGAGTCTGTGCGTCTTCGATGCCCTTGATAGCTGAAGGAACGCCAGTGCCTGGGAAGACCAATGGTCCGCCGAGAATCTGCTTGAGGTCATCGGCAAGGGTCTTGGCGTCCTTGACAGTGCGCCCCAGCATGGAGACCTGCTGCGGAATGGATTCGGAAATCTTGTCGATGATGGTATTGAAATTAGAGAACATGCCGGTGAGAGAATCAGCAGTGTCCTTTTCCACGCCGCCTTCCTGCTGCAGGTCGCGGATGGAGTTAGTGATCTGAGAAAGCAGGCTGTCGTTGTTGGCCATGAAATATTCCCCCAAAATGTAGTGTTTAAAATTACCCGAATAGGTGAGTGTTTAGATGATTCCGCCGGTTAGGTCATCAATGGTTTGACGTCCGCCGGAGCCGGTAAGCAGGTCTACAACTGCTTGGGCCCAACGGTTGTGACGATTCAGCGGAGTAAACGGTAGTGCTTCCACGTCCTTAATCAGCGTGGCGGCGTCTTTGCCTTCCAACAGGTCGGAAATCAGCTGCAGCAAATCGTCCACGCCGTTAAGCGGTGCCAGGTGCGTAGTGAGCTTTTCGATGAAATCAAGGTTCAATCCGCCCTTACCGTCAATGAGCGAGTAGAAAAGACCCGCAACCAAATCCGGCGAGATTGGCAGACCATCGAGGGCATTACGGACAATGTCTTCAATTTCTGCCAGGGACACAACCGGTAGCCCATCATCTGGGAAGCGGTCATCGTCATCCTTCTTGACGTTGCGGCGGTCAATGTAGGTGTAGAGGTTGTTTCCGTTTTCATCCGGGAAGCACTCAATCGTGGCGTCGAAGCCTACGACCTCACCTCGCGAGAACACCTGGTCGTCGAGCTCGGTGACGCGACCATTCGGGATGAACAAGCGTCCCTTCAGGTCTTCGCCGCCGTGAATGTCAAAGATGAATGAGCGGTACGGAGTTTCCGTAGCGTTGTCAATCATCTGGACTGCTCGTCCATCATGACGGGAACGGAAGTTGCCTTCGCCCATTACGGCGGTAGCAACGTGAGAATTGACAATCTCGTGGAACTTGCACTTGATTTGCACCGAGTGGTTGGACTGCAACACTGCCATGGTGTCACCATTCCAGTCCACAACCTTTTCGGTATCACGGTCGACAGTCTTGGTTAGTCCGTCTTCGCTGATGTAGCCAGCTGGGCTGAACTTGTTGACAGTTGGTAGTGCAGCCACCCTGACAGACGCAGAGTGTGGTGTCTGTAGCGGGTTGATGCCCGCCATGCCAATCCATGCGGCGCCGCCGCTTTTGACCTCGGGCGCGCCGACAACAATGTTTTGTCGCATACGTGACATGCGAATTCCCCCAAATTTTTTACCCCGAGTAACCACCCCAAGCAGAGCAGTTACCACATACTATACATGAAAAATACTTAACTTAGCGCTGTCCACAATGTGCCCGCGCCCTGCCAACGAATAGCAGAAGGCCTATCCGGGTCAGGGAAAATATATGGGTCGGTATCAGTATCCCAATCCAAAATATCCCCCTCAGCACGGTAAGAGACCTCCATACCCTCCAGACAGGCGGACAGTAAGTCCACGCAGTACTCATCGTCGGTGCCGTAGACCTGCAGCATGATGCGAGTGCGGTCCGTAACCGGTGTCTCTCGGTCAGGAGCAGCAGCATCAACCCGAACCATAGGACCAACAAACCCATCCGGAACCTTGGTAGCTACATGCACTCCGTCGAACTCGGAGCCTTTAAGCCACCGCTTTAAGCATGAGACAACAATCGCAGATGGATGCCGCATTACTTAATCTCCCTTCTTCGGTGACTTCGAGGCGACCGGGTAGGCGCCTACAGCCTTTTGCAAAGCATTATGCTTCTTCTCGTGCCCGTAGGCCTCCCAGTCATACGGAGTCGGCACGATAAGCGCACGCCACCTACGATGACCAGGTTCCGCTTCCTTGACGACGTAGTGCTCGCCGACCTTCGACCGGAACTCCTCGGCTTTGTTATCAACCAGTTGCTTAGTTTCCGATGATTCCTTGAGCACGCGGTTAAAAAACTGGTGATTCATCTTGAACTTAAAGTTGTCAGCCACGCTCTACCCCCTCAAAAATACGCAGCTTATACTCCGCCAAGCCCGGGTCCCACCACGGCCCATGCGTGAAATCATGGCCGCCATCGGCAACCACGAAATCCACACCACCGAGTTGAACTAAATCACCGGCATGCACATCACCTGGAAGCGCAAACAACGCACCGGCCCAATCCACGCGCCGAATATCCTTATCATCCGGACCAGATTCCGGGGAATCGCTAATAGACCAACCAGCAGCCCGAATATTCTTTGGCTTACCCCACCTAGTTGCTGGATTACCGAAAGAATCTTCCCCCGAATCCTCACGACGGCGAACCTGCACATTGTAGGGGAGTGGGTACCCCGACTTAGTAGAGCGAGACCGTGAACGCGCCACGACGACCACCCCTAACCGAGCGCAGCATACGCTTATCCTCAGCCGTTAAGAAAACGCCGCCAGCATTCGAATTCGACCCGAAACTCTGACTCGTCGAAAACGGACCCGCAGTAAACGACTGAGACTCAGCACCCACAGGAGCAGACGACAAGCCACGAGAGACAGCGCGGGCAGCCACACGAGCACACACCACACGAACCGCCGCCGGAACTGACTCATCAAAATGCTTACCCAAATAAGCATCAATAGCAACCATGGCTTCATCAACCATCGCCGAAATAAGACGTTTATCGTCCTTATCCGCCTCAATGGTTAAACGGTCAGTAACGTCGTCAATCGTGCAATATGTGTCCACGTGAACCCCCAAACTGGACTACTTAGCGCTACGGCCAGCCTTCTTCGTCGAACCAGGCTTAACCACGTGAGCAACCATGGCCATATTCGGATTCGTCAGAATCGGCTGAACAGCACAATTAGCACGAACCCAATACGCCATCGGGTCGTTCTCACGCCAAGCGCCCACCGCAATCTGACCAGCGCCAGATAGGTTGTACTCCGGAGAGTTCATCTCCACCGTCTGGCCCCACACGGTATAGCCCAGCAGACCAGACTGAGTCTCCGGCGGCAGGAAGTACAGCGTATTCTCATCGAGAATTCGGCGCGCAGCCTTACCATCACGCACAGAACGAGAATACGACGTAATGCCCGGAAGTCCCTGGTCCTGCAGCACAGCGTTAATAGCGCCGGAGGAGACTCGAGCCAGCTCGCCGGTGGTATTCGCCGCATCGCGGAACTGCTTATTCGTCTGCAGCTTCTGGATAACCTTCGGCGAGGCAATAATGGTGCCCGGCTTGGTACCGTTGGCATCCTCATAGGCCATAGCCCACGAGATGATGTCTTCCAGGGCGCCGGAGTCCTGGTCATCCCAGTGCTTCTTCGGGGTGACCTCGAATTCCTCATCGCGGCCAATGCCGGCGTCGACGATGGCGCCATTTTCGATATAGCGCACACGGCCAGTAGTGAGAACGTCACCGCGGGCGACCTCGACGCGGTTAGCAACTGCGCGGACAACCGTCTCGGTGGCCTTGGTCATGTCATCTTCCTGGAACTGGGAATCACCCTGGTGGAAGCTACGCAGCTGGTCCATCTCGTTGATGCGGACCTTCTGACCAATCAGAGGCATCTGCATCATGGCCTTCTGGCCGCCGCCCATGGAGCCAATCGGCGTCTCAGCGTCTGCAGAGCGCACCTCAGCCAGGCGTCCGGTGTCCTGCTCGGTCATCCAGCTGAAGACCGTATCGTTTATCAGCTGGTCTGGGAAGTAAGCTGACAGGGAACCACCGGCGGCCTGCAGGTCGTTCAGGTAGTGGTTTGCGTAGATAGTCAGGTCCTCAGGCGAGAGGACCTCGTTCCAAATTTGCGTAGAACCCATGATTAATCCTCCCGTACGTCGCCGATGGCATCGAAGTTGGTGGAGCCATCCTCATTCCACAAGGAACCGTTCGGTTCGTGCACGAATGTGAACTCTGCATGGTCGCAATCTGCGATGTTCACGCGGTTGTTGGAATCCGGAAGGCGGTCAATGCGAACACGGCCGTGCCAGACAATCGGCACAACCTCGCCTGGATTATTGTCCTGGTCCGTCAGCAGAAACCCGTCCACGGACTGCGTCTTTGACGTCACTGGCACCCAGTAGTCGCCTTCGCGGTGCAAGGCGGTGCCAGAGGGCAGGACGGACGTGCGAATATGGGTAGTCTTCTCGCCCAGCGTGCCGGTTTCGGCGTTATCTACTGCGTGGCGAGAGCCCAGCCACGACAGGTCGCTGGGAGAGTAACGGTCAAATTCTGGCCGAAAGTGCATAATATCCCCCGATGATGTGATGAATGCGGACTACGCCCCCTGGCGCTTTTTACGCCTTTGCCACAGCTCCTCACCCCGAGAAATGCCCTGATTAGGTGATTCCCAGGTAAGTCGCGACGATGTAGGGGCGGCGGGGGAGTGCTTACCGATGAGGTCTTTAAGCGTGGATTCAAAATCGTCATCGTCAGCGTCGAGCTTATCGACAGCTGCGCAGAAGCTTTTCGAATCGAATAGTTGCTCTACGTCGCCGCCGAGTTCCGCGATGTGGATAATCAAATCACGATTGTGCTGAGCATCTTCAACTTGCCTATGGGCCGTAGAGAGCTCGGATTGTAGGTCTTTAATCGTGGATTCGAGTTTCTCTTTATCCGCGGTAAGCTGCTCAACTTGCGCTAATGATTTTTCCGCCCGGGTTTCCCACGTGCGAGAGTGGGACCGCATGTCCTCGTACTTTTTACGGTAGTCGGGTGGTGCGGTTTCGGATTCAGCCTTTGCGGCGTTGGTGGCAGCATCCACGCTGGTGGTGTCCTTTTCGGACTTGTCAGTGCGTGCGTCCTCGTGCGGCACAGTCTCCCCCTAAATGTTCAGTTTGTGGACTACGGCCTCATTCATCCCTTCCGGATACAAACCGTAACCACCCAAAATAATAGCACACGTGTTCATTTGCTCAGGTCACCCACCTGGCGCATAACCTTCAGCACAGCATCCGGATTCGTGCTGTCAACTTCTTCCAGGGCCTTTTTATAAATCTTTTGCGCTCTAATCGTCGATTCTGGAAGCTCAACATGGCCGCGTTTACGGCATATCACAAGGCACCGGCAATGGTCATGAAAGTGAGCACCGGAATACCCACCACCAGCAGTAGACCGGGACGTGTAATCAAAACCGCGAGAGGCCAAAAGGGTGCAAAACGCACATGCCCCAGGATGCGCAACGCGAGCCCACGAACCCCCGCCTTTCCACGCCGTATGCTCAGTGTTTTTACGCTGCCTGGAATACAATTCATCAGCGACGATAAACCCCATCGAATTCAACGTGCGATTGTAACCTTGCTCCTCAAAAAACAGCGGTGCGAAATCATGTGCCATCCGGGCTTCAACCTGCTGGGAATCCACTCGCTGAGGTTTCCATTCCACCGGCCGCATTCCCATGTAGTCTTCCTGTTCTTCTAGCCACGCCATTGTGGCGTCGGAGACGGCGGTGCCGTAGGAGTCGATGGTTTCGCGCACCATTTGCCGGAGGAGTTCTTTTTGTCGGTAAGGGTCCGCCGTCAAGTCCGGTATCACGAGGGCGCGTGAGTTGAGGTCCGTAATGGCCTGGCGGGCGATGGAGTCGACGACGGGTGTGATTGAGGACCAAGGCCGTTGTGGGTCTACCGCGTTCATCTAGCGTTCCTGCCTGGCGTCGTCGCTGGCGTTTTCACGCGGTGACGGTGCCACCTTTTCGGAGTTTTGGTGTGGCGATTCGGTATTTTCTTGGTCTTGAGGTGTCGAGGCCTGTAGCACCTTTGCCAGTTGTGATAGGCGTTTACTGCGGTTTTCCTGCTCGATTTGGAGTCGGTCGGCGGCTGAAAAATGCAGGTTCTTCAGCAGTACTTCGGAATCAGGTGCGAGTACTCCGGAAGTTAGTAGTTTTAGAGCCCAATCAGCATCAGCGGCCTTGGACGCAGTAGCCGGGTCACGCCAATCCACTTCGAGCCCGTCGACGAGGTCCTCAATGCCGACGTCCTGGTCGAGGTCAGACACCTGCACTAGCACGCGGGCCAGCTCCAGCAAATCCGGATTCATTAATTCCGTCTTAATTTCAGAGGCGCGAATCAGTTGCTCTTTCCACACACGAATCGAGTCACCCGAGGGCGGATTTTCCGTCATGAAACCAAAATACTGTGCAGGAATCTTCGACTCAGAAGCGATCAACTGAGAATAGGCACGTACCTGCTCGATAAATGGAGTAGGAGGAGACGACGCGAATTGTCCGACGCTGGGCTGCTTGGGGTCGTCTTCATCGCCGTTGATGACAAGCATCTTGCCGATAGAGGTACGCCAGCCCATTTCAACGCGGTCGAACTCCGTCATGCCTTCCGGGTCGTATCCGAAGTCCTCGGGTGAGGCGCCGGTGGCCCAGCGTTGAGGAGAAGCATAAAACTCGGAATTGTACTCCATGTTTTCCAAAGTACGGGCGGCAGCGTCGGTAAGATACCGCACGGCTGGTGTTATTTCTGACTGTCCAGACCAATGCGAAGTGCGCAGGCGATTGCGCAGTCTGAACATCGGGAACCCGCCTCCAGGAACGTCGAAACGCTCCACTGAGCGCACCGTGCCC
The DNA here is from genome assembly GCF_032821635.1 of Corynebacterium nasorum. Classification (NCBI taxonomy): domain Bacteria; kingdom Bacillati; phylum Actinomycetota; class Actinomycetes; order Mycobacteriales; family Corynebacteriaceae; genus Corynebacterium; species Corynebacterium nasorum. The sequence continues at coordinate 7,803 of NZ_JAVBIE010000008.1, forward strand.
ATGTCGGTTGAGTCTTTGGAAATAACGATGACTTCGCCCTGCAGGTAGAGTACTTCGCGGTACACGCCGTCGGAATTAACCCCAGAGCGGCGGTACCCGGCCACTGGCCCGTTTGTGGCGTCATCCCACAGCAGTGAGCCAGATAAGGGCGATACTGACCGCAGGCGGAATACGCCGTGTGGGTCGGGCTCTACAGCTAGTAGACCCAGACCGAAAATCAACATGTCCAAGATAGCTTCAGAGACTCGAAGCGGAACATTGAACCGACGTGTGACTAGCCGCATCTGCTCGCCATAGTCAGGCGAGATGAACCCATCCATGCGTAGCAAATCACCGTAGGTATCCACTACGGTTGCCGGCCATCCGGAAACAACCCCAATATCCGACAATGTACGAGGCACAGCCACGCCAATGCGCTGCACACGATGCGTCCCATCATAGTATGACGCCAGCTGCTTATTACCCTGCCGGTGTCCTGTGACTTCGGTATTTAAGACTCCTAGAATGTCTTCTTCATTTTGCGTTAGCCCCCGAATCATAAAACGAATGACCCCCTCTTCTTCTTCGGCTTTGACACCCCTCGAGACACAGCATCCAAGTAGCACTTATAGGCCATGACTGCTGCATACGCTGCGTCAATTTTATCAGCAGACTCCGGTGACGACTTATAAAGCAAATATCCAGTACGTGTTTCCCTGCGCTTCGCGTTCAACAAGTGTGCGCGCAAATACGGTCCACCGTCGTAGGTAATGTCGCGGTTGACTACCGCCTGCCTAAACTCGCTTAGTGATTGGTACACCGCGGCACTTTTACCCCGCGGCCACGCCATCAACGGATGCGACGAGGTGGCCTTAACCTTTAGCTTCGGGGCGAATTCTGCTTCCCACGCTGAAACATGCTCAGTCCAGCCGGATGGGTCGCAGTACATGCCGACGACACGGTAACGAGAAAAGCAGTCGCGCACTACTGCATCAACCTGCCGCGTATCTGGCTCCCAGTCCGGGTCGCGTGGGTTCTTCGACTGCCACACCGCAACTTCGAACAGATGCCCGTCTGTTACGCGCATGCCAATCAGCGCGGTCGCATCCGCATTACCACGCACACGGCCTCTTGACCCGTCAAAGCCCAACACAATCTTGTCTCCTGGCTGTACAGCCTTATCCCTATCCTCAATGGCATCTACCTCGAGGTGGGAGAGGAAAGAATCGGACGAAGAGACAATCTGATTAAGGTAAAACTGTCGCGCATCGGAAGGGTCGGTCGATGGGTCCCAAATCTCGGTAATGATGCGCTCAATATCCACCCAGCCACCATTATCTTTAGCCGAGTCGCCATAAGCATGTACCAGACCGCGGTAAAGGGAATCATGGTCAGCTAAGTCCGTGTCATCAGGGGCTTCTCTGTGGTCTACTAGAATCGTTTCTCGCTTAAGCCGCCCCTGCTGCTGCAGTTCGAGGGCTTTAAAGGTTTCCTCAGCAACTGAGCCGCTGCCGGGCCTATAGGCGTTAGGGGTCTCGATAGAATGGCCGCCTAGCTTGCCTGTGTTGCGGCGTAGCACTGCAGCTAGCTTCACACCACCGTTGCTCTGAGTCCACGCCTCGGTCTGGTCGGCGGAAAACCACACAGGCCGTCCGCCCTCCTTTGACAATGCGCCCGCGGTAATGAATTCTATGCGGCCTTTAGGAAGAGCAACAAACGTCTCCATGGGGTCAATGTCATAATTTCGCATAGCTGGACCATCTCGAAGCATTTCTAGCAATGGTCCATAGGCATTCTTGGATTGGTCTTCGTTGACCGCGGCAAACTGTACTTTTGGTGTGGTGAATTCAGACCATGGAACTCCCACGGGCTGCCCTGATGCATCCCACCCGCCGAAGCACACTGGTCCTAGTGCTTCGAGCGCGCCAATAGCGCCCATAATTGGCGACTTACCCCAGCCTTTGGGGCGGGAGAGAATCCCGCGTGTATAGACACGTTGTCCAGTTTCAGGGTCGAGCTTGTAGTAGCGAAGAATAAAACGAGCCTGCTCAGGCGTGAGCACCAGGGGCTGGTACTCGGCGCAGTCTGGCTGGGCGAGGTTTTCTTCAATCCACGCTAAACATTCCCAACCTAGTGAGGGGAATTCTCCGGGCTCTCGGGGTTTAAAAGGCATGGGTTTAGTCCACCGCCTTCAAGCTACGGTAGCGGCCGCGTACGTCTGCTGCAGCGCGGGAAGCGCGGCGCTTATCTTCAGCTTCGTCTGCGGTGGCCATGGTGATGCGGTGGCGGGCAAGACTGTCAGGCGTAATGCCGTATTGGGCGAGCTGCAGGCGGCGTTCAGGACCGAGTTTAGTATCGCCGCGGTTGTAGGCGTCATCAAGAATCATGGTGCGTGCTAAATCAAGCCACTGAGTTTCTTGGAGGCCTTGAGTCTTCAATGGTGGAAATTCGGACAAGGTGGCCCAGAAGCGGAGTGTTTGGTTTGTCCAGGGCTCGTCTGTGGCGGGGTTGGTAGGGCCGTAGATGTCGGTGAGTTTGGGCTGCGGTACGAAAGTGACAACGATTTCTCGTTGTTCGATGTTTTGTTGGTTTCTTCTCGCACGTGATTTTGGATTCTTCGGTGCGGGACCGCGTCCTGCCATTATTTCCCCCAAATCTTTCGGCTATTGTTAGCTATCTAGTTCTATTATAGTGTGCTATACTTCTTGGTGGCAGCTGCCGTTCGGGGGAGATGGCTCCGGGTCGATTTTCGGCTCGGAGCCATTTTTATGTGTGTGGGAAGTTGCTGGTGTAAGTGGTTTTTGACGGTGTGTTTTGGGGCGAAAACGTGACGACATTTTGACGACATTTTGACGACATAAGCCACTGGAAACGGCTGGAAACGACTGGAAACGGCTGGAAGCCAAAAAATGAGAAACCCCCTCTCACCAGCGTTTTTGCTGGTAGAGGGGGACATGAAAAAGCTTCCCCACCAGGACTCGAACCTAGAATGACGGTACCAAAAACCGTAGTGTTGCCGATTACACCATGGGGAAACACAGCAAATTGCTGTAGGCATAGCGTACCTGACGCACCCGGGTAAATCACAAATTGCGGGGCGGGGGATAGGGTAGAAGGTATGGCTCGACAAAGGATGACCGGCCGAGAACGGCGCGAACAACTCATTTCCATCGGACGCACCGCATTTGCGGAACTAGGGTTTGAAGGGGCCAGTGTCGAAGAGATCGCGGCTCGCGCCGGGGTATCCAAGCCCGTTGTCTATGAGCACTTTGGGGGTAAGGAAGGCCTCTATGCGGTCGTTGTTGACCGCGAGATGTTGGCACTGGAAAAGGTCATTACTGATTCTTTGGAAAACGGCAGCTGGCGCGAGCGCATCGAGCAGGCCGTGATGGCCATCTTGACCTATGTTGAGGAAGAAACCGATGGATTTCTCATTCTGGTGCGCGATGCCAAGCCGGGCGATGAACGCAGTTTCTCCACGCTGTTAAATTCCGCGGTAGGCCAGGTGTCTTATATTTTGCGAGAAGCGTTTGAACACCGTGGTATCCAGCCGGATTTGGCGGATATTTATGGCCAAGCGCTGGTAGGAATGGTATCTACCACGGCGCAATGGTGGTTAGATGAGCGCAACCCGGACAAGGAAGTCGTCGCCACGCATATTGTCAATCTATGCTGGAATGGTTTGTCCGGTATGGAACTAAAGCCCAAGCTAGGAGGCAAATAGATGGCGACCCCAATGCTGGCCGGCTTGCTCAAGGTAGCAGCCTCGGACCCCAAGCTTAAGGGCATGATTTCTCATGTGGGGGAAGACCTCCACATCACAGGTTTGGATCAGTCTCGGCCGTGGGCCTTGGGAACTTTGGCCCATCACGCCCCGGTGCTGGTGGTGACCGCCACCAGCCGCGAGGCGGAAGACCTTAGCGCAGAGCTTACGGCGATGCTGGGGGAAAAGGTGGCCATGTTTCCGGCATGGGAGACACTGCCGCACGAGCGTTTGAGCCCTGGCGTCGACATCATCGGCCGCCGCGCCCAGGTTTTGCACAACTTGGACAATGCGCAGGTCATCGTCACCGCTGCCCGCGGGCTGTCCCAGCCTATCCTCAAGGAAGTGGAAGGTCGTGCTCCCATTCACCTCGAAGAAGACCATGAGTATGACTTCGATGAGGTGGTCCGTGAGCTTGAGTTCCGCGCCTATAAACACGTAGACATGGTGGCCAAGCGCGGCGAGTACGCCACCCGAGGTGGCATTATCGATATTTTCCCCACCACGTTGGACTATCCGGTCCGCGTTGAGTTTTGGGGCGATGAGATTACCGATATCCGCCAATTTTCCGTAGCTGACCAGCGCACCATCCCGGAAATCGAGGTCGGCCGCGTAGATATTTTCCCTGCCCGCGAGCTTCCTATTACGGATGCTATTGCTCAGCGTGCGGCCGACCTTGCCGTCAAGCACCCCGGTAATCCCGCCTTGGTGGAGCTTTTGACCAAGGTGAGCGAGCACATTCCGGCCGAAGGCATGGAGGCGCTTTTGCCCGTGCTTTCCGACGCCCCCATGATCACCCTCCCCGAATTCCTCCGCCCCACCACTCACGTGGTGATGGTCGGCCCGGAAAAGATTCGTCGCCGCGTCGCGGATTTAGAAAAGACCGATGCTGAGTTCCTCGCCGCTGGCTGGGAAGCCGCGGCCATGGGTGCTGATGGCCCATTGGCCACCGAAGGACTCGATACCGAGGCCTCGAGCTACCGCTCCTATGAATCGCTCGAGGTTTCCATCGGCGAGTCCGACCTGCCGCTGTGGACTTTTTCCCCACCGGGAATGCTTGCCGCCCCAGAAGAAGAGACCCTCCCACTCGAATTCGAGCCAGGGCCCACCCCGCGCGGCAATATCGAAGAAATCGATGCCATGATGGCCCAACTCCTCGCGCATACCAACGCCGGGGGCCGTGCGGCCTTCATCGCTCCGGCACAGGGCGCTATCAAGCGCATGGTGGATCGCTTCGCGGAAAAGGGCATCCGCACTAAGGTTGCTACCCCTGGCTGGGAGCCCACCGCCGGAGAAGTCACCCTCTATCAGGCGCTAAGCCATGCTGGATTGGTGTTCCCCAAGGTGAAAAAGCCCAAGGACGCCGAGGCCCTCCCGCTGGTCGTCGTCACCGAAACCGATCTGACCGGCAACCGCGTAGGCGATATCGCCGAAGCGAAGCGGCGCCCCGCCAAGCGCCGCAATAAGGTCGATCCGCTTGCCCTAAAACAGGGCGATTTTGTGGTGCACGAAACCCACGGCATTGGCAAATTCTTAAAGATGGCCGAACGCACCATCCAGTCCGGCGATGAGACCAGCCGCCGCGAATATATCGTGCTCGAATACGCACCCTCGAAACGTGGCCAGCCCGCCGACCAGCTCTGGGTCCCCATGGACTCTCTGGATTTGCTGAGCAAGTACACCGGCGGCGAATCGCCCCACCTGTCTAAGATGGGCGGCTCCGATTGGAAGAACACCAAGAAGAAGGCGCGCGCCGCAGTACGCGAAATTGCGGGCGAACTCGTTGAGCTTTATGCCAAGCGACAAGCAGCACCCGGCCACCAATTCGCCCCTGACAATCCGTGGCAGGCGGAGATGGAGGATAATTTCCCCTTCGTCGAAACCGAAGACCAGATGCTTGCAATCGACGCCGTCAAACAGGACATGGAATCTACGGTGCCGATGGACCGCGTCGTCGTCGGCGATGTGGGCTATGGCAAGACCGAGGTGGCCATCCGCGCTGCTTTCAAGGCCGTACAAGACGGCATGCAGGTGGCCGTTTTGGTGCCTACCACGCTGTTGGCGCAGCAGCACTTTGATACTTTCAGCGAGCGCATGACCGGCTTCCCTGTCAAGATCGAGGTGCTCTCGCGCTTTACCTCGAAGAAAGAAGCCAAAGACATCTTTAAGGGATTGGCCGATGGCAGCGTCGATATCGTCGTTGGCACGCATCGCCTCCTGCAGACCGGTGTGCACTGGAAGAACCTTGGTCTCATCGTCGTAGACGAGGAGCAGCGCTTTGGTGTGGAGCACAAGGAACATATCAAGGCTCTTAAAGCCAGCGTGGACGTGCTCACCATGTCCGCTACACCTATTCCGCGCACCTTGGAGATGTCCATGGCGGGCATTCGCGAGATGTCTACCATCCTTACCCCGCCGGAAGACCGCCACCCCGTGCTGACCTACGTCGGTGCCTATGAAGACAAGCAGGTCGCCGCGGCCATCCGCCGCGAGCTGCTGCGCGATGGTCAAACCTTCTTCATCCACAATAAGGTCTCTGATATTGAAAAGAAGGCCCGCGAGCTGCGTGACTTGGTACCTGAGGCTCGCGTCGTCGTCGCGCACGGCCAGATGAACGAGGAAGTGCTGGAGCAGACCGTCCAAGGCTTCTGGGACCGCGAATATGATGTCCTTGTGTGTACCACCATCGTGGAAACCGGCCTGGACATTGCTAATGCCAATACCCTCATTGTGGAAAACGCCCACCATATGGGCCTGTCCCAGCTACACCAGTTGCGTGGGCGCGTGGGTCGTTCCCGTGAGCGCGGCTATGCCTACTTCCTGTATCCGAAGGGCGCTACGCTTACGGAAACCTCTTATGACCGCCTAGCCACCATCGCCCAGAACAACGACCTTGGTGCAGGCATGGCAGTAGCCATGAAGGATTTGGAGATGCGTGGTGCCGGTAACGTGCTCGGTGCCCAGCAGTCCGGCCACATTGCCGGCGTTGGCTTCGACCTTTACGTCCGCCTTGTTGGCGAGGCGGTAGAAACCTTCAAATCTCTCGCTCGCGGCGAAGCTCCTACCGTGACGGATGAGGGGCCAAAAGAAATCCGTATCGATCTCCCCGTGGACGCGCATATCCCGGAGGCTTATATCGATTCCGAGCGCCTGCGCCTAGAGGTCTACCGCAAGCTTGCAGCCTCGCAAGATGACGATGATCTCAAGGCCGTTATTGAGGAAATGGAAGACCGCTTTGGCCCGCTGCCACAGGAGGTCTTACGCTTACTGTCCGTCGCCCGCCTGCGTCACCAAGCGCGCCGCGCCGGGGTATCGGATATTACTGTGCAGGGCACTCGTATCAAGTTCCACCCAGTGGAGCTGCCGGATTCCAAGCAGGTGCGCCTCAAGCGTTTGTATCCAGGATCCAGCTTCCGCGCGGCGGCGAAGGCCATCAACGTGCCATTCCCCAAGGCGGGGCGCAATGTCACCTCGCCCAAGCTGCGCGACACGGAGCTTATTCAGTGGGCGGCGGACTTTTTGAGCGCGCTTTTCGATGTCGAATCGATCACCGTCACCGGCGAGAAATCCGCCGCAGGTAGCGTCATCAGCGTAGGGGAATAGCCACTACACCGTCGACTAGGAGCGCGCCGACGAGGACGTCGGCGCCCTTGTCGGCGCGCTTAGGAAAAATCGAGCCCGATGTCTAGCACGCGTACCGAGTGGGTAAGCGCGCCCACCGCAATATAGTCCACGCCAGAGGTTCCGTACTCGTCGGCTTGGTTGAGGGTTAATCCGCCGGAGGCCTCCAGGGCCGTGGATGGGCTGCGCGCGTCGCGGCGGTGGACGGCGGTGAGGACATCGGCAAGCGCGAAGTTATCCAGCAGCACCATATCCGGGTGCAGCGGGAGCACCTCTTCGAGCTGGTCCAAGGTATCGACCTCGACCTCGCAGGCAATGTCAGGGGTATGCTCGCGCACGCGGCGCAGGGCCGTTGCCACGCTGCCACCCACGGCGAGCACATGATTGTCCTTAATCATGGCGGCGTCGCCCAAGCCCATGCGGTGGTTCGCCCCGCCGCCGGCGCGCACGGCGTATTTCTGCAGCGCGCGCAGGCCAGGCAGGGTCTTGCGGGTATCGCGCACCTGGGCTTGCTTAACGCTATTCGGGGTCCCTGTGTCCGCTGCTGCTGCGATGGCATCGACCCAACGCCGGGTCTGCGTAGCGATGCCGCTTACGTGCGAGACCATATTGAGCATGGTGCGCTCAGCGGCCAGCACGAGGAGGGTAGGCGCCTGCACCGTGGCGATGACCTGGCCTGGGGCAACGCGGTCGCCGTCGGTGGAGTGGAGGGTGATGGTAGGGGCTGGGGCATCGGCAAGCGCGGAGCCCGCGGTATCCACGCCCCACTGGGCTAAGCGCTGGGCGGTGGCCTCAAGGACCTCTTCGATAAGGCCCAAGCCTGCGATGGTGCCGGCCTCGCGCGCGGTGAACTCCGCCGTGCAGCGGGCTTCACCCGGCACCGTGGCAAGCGAGGTGTAATCCGGCCCAAAGGCGAAATCCTCCTCCAGGGCCGTGGCAATGAGCGCGGAGCAGTCCGGCAGCAGCAGGCGCTCCATCTACTCGCCCCCGCCGGGGTTGCCAATGGAAATCATGGCCTCGAGGGACTTGCGTGCCGCATTCGCGATATCTTCAGGCACAGTGACCTCATCGGTCTCTTCTACCAGGCAGCGCTCAAGGGCCGCTGGGGTGATCATCTTCATGTACTTGCACTCGGCGTGGTCATTGACGGCCTGAAAATCGATGTCCGGCGCGGCCTGGCGCAGCTGGTGGAGCATGCCGGTCTCGGTAGCAACAAGCACCTTATTCTGCGGCTGCTTCTGGGACTGGGTGATCATCTGCCCGGTAGAAAGCATGTGCACGCGATCTTGTGCCACCAAGCCTTCGTTGGCCAGGTACAACGCGGAATTGGAGCACCCGCACTCCGGGTGGATATACAGGTCCGCGTCCGGGTTATTTTGGGTCTGTTGGGTTAGCTGCTGGGCGCTAATGCCGGCGTGTACGTGGCATTCGCCGGCCCAAATGCGGATATTTTCCCGGCCGGTCTTGCGTTTTACGTAGGCACCCAAGAACTGGTCGGGGCAGAAGAGGATTTCTTTATCCGCCGGCAGTGAGTTGACCACATCGACGGCATTGGAGGACGTACAGCAGACATCGGTGAGCGCCTTGACCTCTGCGGTGGTGTTGACGTAGCTGACTACCAGGGCATCGGGGTGCTCGGCCTTCCACTCGCGCAGCTCCTCGGCCGTGATGGAATCCGCCAGGGAACACCCCGCGCGCTCATCGGGGATGAGGACCTTCTTATGTGGCGACAGGATCTTGGCGGATTCCGCCATGAAGTGCACGCCGCAAAAGACGATGATATCTGCATCGGTTTCCGCCGCCTTGCGGGACAGCGCCAGGGAATCGCCGGTGTGGTGGGCAACGTCTTGAATCTCCGGGATCTGGTAATTATGCGCCAGAATCACCGCATTGCGTTGCTCCGCTAACTCTTTGATCCGCTCCGCCCAGGCCTTTCCTGCCGCGGGGTCCGAACCGGTATGAGTAGCAGATGGCATGACGCTAGCATTGGTTTGAGTCACAAGTGCTCCAAAGAAGTGATAGTCACAGGAATTAGTGGGGTGTTATAACCGTACTAAACTGTCTGTGCGCAAGACCACTTGCGATGGCGGGGTGAGGGTATCGACCTGGCCCGGCTGGCGGGGCAGGTGATTAGAGCTCCAGCGATCCTTGGGCGAGGCCGACCGCGGCGACGGTGGCGGCCACCAGCACCACGATGACGATTGACCACTCAAATCCATTAAAAAGCTTCTCGCGGCGCGATAGGCGGGTGAGCACGTACGGGATAATTCCCGGCACGACGGCGAGGGCGCCAAAGAGAATATAAACCGGGTCGGCGGCATAAATGAGCCACAGCGAGTACACGAAGGCCACCAGCGCGATGCCAAAGTGGCGCCGGTTTTCGCGTCTGGGAATATCCGGCCCAGAGAGATCGAACCGCGTTCCGGCGTGCGGGTGGGTCACACCCTTGCCCCGTATCGCTAGCAGCAGCAGATACAGCGAAGAGAAGATATAGGGCAGGAGGTACATGATGGTGGCGAGCTGCACCATCGCGGCATAAGAAGCCTCGTTGACGTAGAAGACGACGATGAAGATCTGGATGGCAGAGGTGGAAATCAGCTGGGCTACCCACGGGGCGCCGGCCACATTGATGGTGCCGATACGGCGGGGGATAAGGCCATCGATGGCCATCATGACGATGGGCTCAGCGCACAGCATTTGCCAGGAAACGTAGGCGCCGAGGACCGAGAGGCACAGGCCGATGGAAATCAGCGCGCCGCCCCAAGGGCCGACGACCTCTGTGAGCACCGAGGCCATGGAATTATCCGGCAGCGCGGCCAACTCCTCCTTCGTCATTACGCCAAAGCTCAACGTGGAAACCGAGACCAAGAGCGCCAGCACGGAGACGAAGCCAATGACGGTGGCGCGGCCAACATCGGTGCGCTTAGCGGCCTGCTTGGAATAGACGGAGGCGCCCTCAACACCGATAAAGACCCAGACTGTAAAGAGCATGATGCCTTGGACCTGCTCAAAGACGCTGGCCTCGGAAGCGCGTCCCCAGAAATCCACGGTGAATTTATCCCAGCTGAACCCGAGGAAAGCAATGAGCACCACGAAGGCCAGGATGGGCACGATCTTGGCAATCGTGGTGATGAGGTTCATGAAGGCGGCCTGCTTGATGCCGCGGGCGAGTACCGCGAAAATTCCCCACGACAAAAGGGAGACGGCGATGGCGGAGGACCAGTAATGGTCGGCGTCGAAAAGCGGCAGGTAATGGCCCAGCGTATTGAAAAAGAGGGTGGCATACCCCACCTGCGCCATAACGGAGCCCAGCCAGTAACCCCAGCCCGAGGTAAAACCAATAAAATCGCCGAGGCCGGCGCGCACATAGGAATAGACGCCAGAATCAAGGTGCGGCTTGCGGCGGGCCAAAATCTGGAACACAAAAGCCACGGAGAGCATGCCGACGCCCGCTACCAGCCAGCCAATGAGCATCGCGCCTGGGCCGGCAACGGAGGCAATGTTTTGCGGCAGCGAGAAAATACCCGCGCCAACGGTGGAACCGATAATGAGCGCGACGAGGGTCCACAACGTCACGGAGTGGGATTTATTCTGGCTGGAGGTCATTGGCCTAAAATACCTTGAATAGCCCCATAATGGGAACTCGGGCTAGACTTTGTGCACATGACTGTGCTGTTGCTCGATGAACGTTGGCCCACGATGATCCCCATGCAAGCACACGGGAAGCTACGCGGCCCCGTTTACTTCACCGGTGAAGTTCCCGTTTCCGTGCGGTGGAATTTTTCCGATCTCCTCGTAGGGGAAGATTCCATCGGAACCTTAGTCAGCACCGACGAATGTGATCCTGAAACCCGCGCTCGCATAGCTACTGGGGAGTCGGTCATTCGGGCCGAATCCCTCGCGGATCCTGTCATGCAGGCGCGCCAGACTATGGCCACTGCGCGGCGCATTGGTGAATGGGAGCGTGAACAAACCCATGCCTCCCTTTTGCCCTACCTTGAGGAAGAGTCCGCCGAATTCGCCGCGGCCGTGCGCAATCGTGAGCCGGAAAGCGAGATTCTCAAGGAGCTGGGCGATATCTTCCTGCAGATACTTTTCCATGCGGAAATCTCTGCCTTTTCGCTTGACGACGTCGCCCAGAGCTTCGTCACCAAAATGCGCGCCCGCGCCCCTTACCTTTTTGATGGCACGGCTGAGATAGTCGATGTTGACACGCAAGAGCGGCTGTGGCGCGCCGGCAAGGAGATGTAGGATAGCTTCCCATGAAGAGGCTGCTGCAGATATTCGGGGGCTGCGGGGTAGCCGTAGTCGTGATCATCGCGCTAGTAGCATGGCTATTGACTGGGCACGGTACTTCTCAGCAGCCCGTACCTGAAAACATCCCGCCCGTTGAAGGTAAAGAGGTCGCGCACATTGACGTCAATGCGCCCGGACGCACCGCAGATAAACTCACCTACTGGGCCTCTGACTTAGCTGATCGCACTGGCATCCCGCCGGCCGCCCTGCGTGCCTATGGCAATGCTGAGCTCATTGCTCAGCAAAAGTGGCCCAATTGCCACCTGCGTTGGAATACCCTTGCCGGCTTGGGCTATGTAGAAACACGCCACGGTACCTATAACGGCAATTGGTTTAAGCACTCCAAGCTTGACGACGCCGGCTACCCCCAACCCCCCATCAACGGCATCGCCCTCGATGGCCTGAACAACACGGCCCACACCCCAGACACCGATAACGGCGAAATCGATGGAGACTCCGAATACGATCGCGCCGTAGGCCCAATGCAATTTATCCCCACCACGTGGGAAGCGGTGGGCGCTGATGCCAATGGTGATGGGAAGGCTGATCCCAACCAAATCGATGACGCCGCTGTTGGGGCGGCCGGACTTTTGTGCTTCGGTGACAGAGATCTCTCTAATCCAGATCAATGGAAGGAAGCAATCCTAAATTACAATCAGTCCAGCGACTATTTACATAAGGTTGCGCACGCCGCCAATGCTTACTCAGTTCCACAAAGTGCCAAGTAGTGTCACACGGCAACGTTTTCTGCAACAATTGAGAACGTGGCTGGGCCGGCTGGTCCAGAGCGAACATTTTGATGAGGAGTGAAGAACAGCATGGCTGATATCATCCACACTTTCGCCCGCGAGATTCTCGATTCCCGTGGCAACCCAACCGTTGAGGCAGAGGTATTCCTTGACGATGGCGCCCGCGGCGTAGCAGGCGTTCCTTCCGGTGCCTCTACCGGCGTGCACGAGGCCCATGAGCTGCGCGACGGCGGCGAGCGCTACCTGGGCAAGGGTGTTTTGAAGGCTGTTGAGAATATCAATGAGAAGATTTCCGATGAGATTGCTGGCTTCGAAGCTGACGATCAGCGCCTCATTGACCAAGCATTGATTAGGCTGGACGGTACCGATAACAAGTCTGAGCTGGGCGCTAACGCTATCCTGGGCGTTTCCATCGCCGTAGCCAAGGCCGCCGCAGAGTCCGCTGCACTGCCGCTGTACCGCTACATCGGTGGCCCCAATGCTCACGTACTGCCAGTGCCGATGATGAATATCCTCAACGGTGGCGCACACGCTGACTCCGGCGTTGACGTCCAGGAATTCATGATTGCCCCGATTGGTGCTGAGTCCTTCGCTGAAGCTCTGCGCATGGGTGCCGAGGTCTACCACGCACTGAAGGCAGTGCTGAAGGACAAGGGCCTGTCTACTGGTCTGGGTGACGAGGGTGGCTTCGCTCCTTCCGTTGATTCCACCAAGGCTGCTCTGGACGTCATCGTTGACGCCATTAAGAAGGCTGGCTACGAGCCGGGCAAGGACGTAGCCCTCGCGCTCGATGTTGCTTCCTCCGAGTTCTTCAAGGACGGTAAGTACCACTTCGAAGGCGGCGAGCATACCGCTGAAGAAATGTCCAAGGTTTATGAGGAACTCATCGATGAGTACCCGATTGTCTCCATCGAGGATCCTCTGCAAGAAGACGATTGGGACGGCTACACCGCCCTTACCACCGCCATTGGCGAAAAGGTACAGATTGTTGGCGATGACTTCTTCGTTACCAACCCTGCCCGTCTGCAGGAAGGTATTGAGAAGAAGGCTGCCAACGCACTGCTGGTGAAGGTAAACCAAATCGGTACCCTGACCGAGACCTTCGATGCCGTCGAGCTGGCTCACCGCAATGGCTACCGCACCATGATGTCCCACCGCTCCGGTGAAACCGAGGACACCACCATCGCTGATCTGGCTGTCGCACTGAATTGTGGTCAGATCAAGACCGGTGCTCCAGCCCGCTCCGAGCGCGTAGCTAAGTACAACCAGCTGCTGCGCATCGAGCAGGAGCTGGGCGACGGCGCAGTCTATGCTGGCCGCTCCGCATTCCCACGCTTTAAGGCTTAATCGCCTCCTTGTGTAGCGCCCTCGTATTACTGCGGGGGCGCTTTCGCATGTCCAGATATTGTTGCCAAGTTTGCTTCCAATTCACGGTGCGCGGTGCCAAAGGTCCTTGGGCGCGATCAATCTCGAAGGTGCCGTCCGAAAAGAGCCAGACGACGTCCCCAGTGATCGGATCCATGATGTACCGCGCTCTTCCATCGGTCTTCACGTTGTGGTGGTGCTGACACAGCGTTACCAAATTATCGACGCTCGTCGGTCCACCGTCGGCATACTCCACTCGATGATCGAGCTGGCAATAATGCGCTGGCATTGAGCACCCTGGCCAGCGACATGTGGCATCGCGACCGTGGACCCATGTTCTGATTTGTTCGGTGGGAACGTAAGAAGAAGTTTCTTGCGGGCACAGCTCACGAGTCATGGAGTAACTATTTAATTGCTCCGTAAGTACGCACCACCCCGCCGAAGGGATATACACCCGAGATGCATCATCGCCAGATGCATAAGTATTAATTACTACCTTTGTCTGGGTTCGGTTAAAGATTAACGCCTCCAAAGCCTCTGGTTTGGTGATGTTTTTCTTTCGCGCTGCTTTGTCGATATGGCGGGATATAGCGCTGGCGGTGGCTTTATCCGTTTTTAATGTGATGGTGGCTTGGCCTTTGGAATAGGAGATGGAAACGGATCGCTCGATTTCCTTTTCAATATCTGGCATGAGTATCCTGTCGATATAGTCACGCAAGAACCTCCGGATTTCGGATTCTGTGGGGACATGCTGAGCAGGTTCCTTTGGGGTAAGGAAGTCCGCGAGGGCGGCATCGACTAGTTGGATGCTTTCTGCGTCGTCGCCAAGCGGGGCAAGTTCGGCATCAATTACGTGCAGCCGCGGGAGGTCTAGGATCCAATGTTCGGTTTGCACCGCTGTGGTCAATGGCAATTCCTGCATGCGTAGGTGGGAGCGGAGCGCGGATAGAACTCGCCAGTAACTCAGACCCACACGCTTAGATAGAGCGGCGGTGGTGCATTCGACATCGTCCTCTAATCGTGGAAGCACAGATTGGTACAACTGCCAAGATTGAATGCGCTGGAGCAAGGCCAGGAGGCAGACGGTGTCGTCGAGGTTATTGGTGGAAAAATAGGCCTTCTTTGACGGTGTGTCGGTAGCTGTCACAAAATAGTCCCCCTGAAATAAATCGCACACCTAATCGAATTTACGTCCCTTAGTCTAAAACACTCATTCGAGTCCTGCAAGGCCAAAAGCGAAATTGTGTGCGAAATTGCAGGGGAGGGCTAGAGGCTGAAGATAGCGTCAGCGACTGCTTCGAGTTCTTTATCGGTGTATTTATCACCGCATGTTGCCAGAGAGCCAACACTGGCCATGTATAGGCTGAATAGCCTGTCTTCAGGAGGGGCATCGGCTGATATATCAAGCGCTTCGTAGGCGGGGGCGTATTTCTGATCAAACTCTTCGGGCTTGGCGGCAAGCTCCGCAAGTGCGCCTTCGCCATGGGTTAGCAAATACTTGGCGTCGTCCAGGATCTGATCATTGTTGCAAGCAACAGCACCCGCCTTCTTCAGGGTCGTGGCATTGACCTCGTAGCTGGTGGGGCCTTCTTCGGCCTCGGAAGCTCCGGAGGCGAACACATTCAAATAGTAGTCCGGAATCGTCCCATGCTCTTTGATGTGGTAGATGAAGCCGCTCTTGGTATTGAGATCGTAGCTTCTGCTTGTGGTGGTGGGAACCTCGCTGCTGGTAGTGCTGTTGGGCGTGGAGGATTTAGTCTGGGCGGTAGATTCTTCCTCTTGGTCGGAAATGCTGCAGGCGCTCAGTAGAGTGCCGACGGCTACTAGTAGAAGAAGGCGCTTGAGGGGCATGACTATTCCTTAAGTGAGGGGAATATGATTCGAGCCTTTAGCTCGTGTGCATGGACGCCGCGACCTTTTCCAGTTCTTCATCGCTGAACTCATCGCCACAGGACATAACAGCCCCCAGCGGGGTCATCGCTGCGGCCATATACTTGTCATTATCAGGTGCGTCATCGGGGATGTCGAGGGCCTCAAAAACGTCACCATATTTTTCATCGGGTCCGCCTGCTGACGTTACAGCTTTACCTAGCTTGTCCGTATCGCCTTGGAAGAAGTCCTTTGCGATTTGCAGCAGTTCGTCATTCTTACAGGTAACTTCGCCGGCCTTCTTGACGGACGCTGCGTTGGCTTCAAAGCTCTCCGGCTTATCGTTCCCGTCTAGCTCCTTAGCATCGTGGTCGATGTAATCATCTGGCAGGGTCTTATATTCCTTGAGGTAGTCGGCCATGCCGTCTTGGGTGCTTAGATCGTAATCGTCGCCGTAGACGGGATACTCACCGTCTTGGGCAGAGGGACTGCAGCTGGCGAGAAATAGGCTTGCGGTAAGTACGGGTAGGAGGCGCTTGAGGGACATAAAAATTCCTTACTGGGAGGGAGAATTTCTTTTAGTGTACCCAAAATGCGCGTGCCAAGTCTCTGTTACAGGAGTGACGACGCTAGGATTGGAAACCTATGGCACGCGAAAGAAAGATGCAGCGAAACCGGAGCCGCACTAGGGTTCCGGTAGCCTCGCGTGCTGCAGATGTCCGTAAAGCTCAGCACGCACAACTAAAGCAGAAGCAAAAGCCAGACCGGATGAGTATCGCCGGAGTAGGCGTGATCGTGGCTATCGTGCTGGTTGTATTGCTGGTTATCGCTGTTCCCCTGCGCAATTACTATCATGGCCGGTCCGAAATTGCCCGCTTGAATGAGTCAATCGCTGCCAAGCAAGATGAAAAAGCTGCTTTGCTGGAAAAGATTGATAAATTTAAATCCGATGAGTACATCAAGCAGGAGGCGCGGCGCCGATTCGGGGTTGTTGATGAGGGCGAAACTGCCTATCGCATCATTGACCCGCAGATTAAGCCGGAAGACCAGCTCACCACAGACGGTCAGAAGGAAGAAGATTCCCGCGACTGGTATGAGGTCTTGTGGGATTCCGTGGCTGAACCCCCTAAAGAAGAAGCGCCATCCGAGCAGGTAAATCATCTTCCGATTGAGCCGGCACCGGAAGAGAAAGCGGATGTGCGATAATTGTCCGCATGACCGTCACTGATGCAGACATCGCTGTAGTAACTGAGCAATTGGGCCGCACTCCGCGCGGAGTGCTGGAGGTTTCTTATCGCACGCCAGATGGCCAGCCTGCGGTGATTAAGACAGCACCCAAGCTTGCCGACGGCACTCCATTCCCCACCCTCTATTACCTCACTGACCCACGGCTTACGGCCGAAGCTTCGCGCTTGGAAGTTGCCCACGTCATGAAGTGGATGGAATCCCGACTGCGTGAGGATGAGGACTTGGCTGCTGATTACCAGCGTGCACATGAATACTTTTTGTCCAAGCGCAATGACATCGAAGATCTCGGCACCGATTTCTCCGGTGGAGGTATGCCGGATCGCGTGAAGTGCCTGCACGTGCTCATTGCCTACGCCCTGGCTGAGGGGCCGCAGCATTTCCGGTTGGGAACTGAAGCGGTAGCTATGGCCGCCGACCATGGCAAGCTTCGAGGAAGCGCTATCCCCCAGGATTGGCCCACGGTAGAAGATTTGGGAATTGACCTAGCGCAGTTCGATTTTTCTAACGCGGAATAGGAGGAATGCTATGACTCGCGTTGCTGCGATTGATTGCGGAACAAATTCGATTCGCCTGCTCATCTCTGAAGTTCAAGATGATGGCAAGGTCCGCGATATTACTCGTACGATGGAAATCATCCGTCTGGGAGAGGGCGTGGACGCCACAGGTGAAATCGCCCCTGCGGCTCTTGACCGTGCACGCGTGGCCCTGGAGGGCTATGTTCGCCAAATGAAGTTTGAAAAGGTCTCCCGGGTGCGGATGGTCGCTACCTCTGCTACTCGCGATGCCAAGAATCAGCAGGAATTCTTCGATATGACCGCTGATCTGCTCGGCCAAATCCAGCCAGGTGCTCAGGCAGAAGTTGTTTCGGGTGAGGAAGAGGCCCTGTTGTCCTTTAATGGCGCTGTGGCCGATTTAGAGCCGGACCGCGGTCCATTTTGCGTGATTGATCTGGGCGGCGGCTCGACTGAGTTCGTTGTAGGAACGGCGGATGGCGAAATCTTGGGTACTCATTCGGCGCGCATGGGGTGCGTCAGGCTGACCGAGCGCATCATGCGCACCGATCCACCTACCGAATCGGAGATCGAGATCGCTTCGGAGTACGTCGGTGAGCGAACAGCCGAGGTCGAGGACATAGTACCTATTTCTAAGGCTCGTACCATCGTCGGCTGTGCGGGCACTTTCACCACACTGTCCGCACTGGCGCAAGGCCTCGAGCGTTACGATGCCGATGCCATTCACGGCTCTGAGCTCCGTTTCGGTGCCCTGCGCGTGCTCTTGCAGCAGCTTATTGCCCTGCCTTCCGACGTCCGCGCCCTCAACCCCGTCATTCACCCCGGCCGTGCCGATGTCATCGGCGGTGGGGCAGTAGCCGTGGAAGGTATCATGCAACTAATCGAGCGAAATTGCGCTGCGCGTAGTTTCTTCATTAGTGAAAAGGACATTCTCGACGGCATTATTGCAGGTCTCGCTGCAGAGGGTACCCCTCGTTAACTCTTGCGGGGGAAGGTAGCCTAAAATATTCCTTGCCTTGCCCCCATAGCCCAATCGGCAGAGGCAGTCGACTTAAAATCGATTCAGTGTGGGTTCGAGTCCCACTGGGGGCACCGTGTGAAGTCTCGAGACATCGTTCCTATGGTGTCTCGAGATTTTGTTTTGGTAAGTCTCCACAGCCTTTATGCGGAAACTGTTCGCAAAACTTTTAGCTACATGGAAAGACTGCGGAACTTTATAGGGCGGTGTCTCGTTGAACAGGATGAGATAGCTAAATTGCACCTCTCTTAGAAAGGACAACCGTGCGTTCAAGCAATCCGGTAATGAGTTCTCTGACCGAAAATAGTACCCGCCAAAATTCTGGATACGGGGACGAAGCTGCTCGTCCAATGACCGTGGATGACGTCGTCACCAAGACAGGCATCACCCTCGGCGTCATCATCGTCGCCGCAGCCATCAATTTTGGGCTGGGAATGGTAAATCCAGGTATTGCCATGGCTTTGACTCTGGTCGGTGGCATCGGTGGCTTCATTACTGTGCTGGTTGCTTCTTTTGGCAAGAAGTGGGGTTCTGCTGCGGTCACACTGATTTACGCCGTATTTGAGGGACTATTCGTTGGTGGCTTCTCCTTCATGTTTGCCAATGTGAACTTCCAAGGTGAAGGCGGAATGGCAATCATCGGCCAGGCAATCGTTGGAACCATTGGTGTATTCATCGGCATGTTGATCGTGTACAAGACCGGTGCAGTTAAGGTGACCCCGAAATTCACCAAGATCCTCTTCGGCTTGGTCGCCGGAGTTGCTGTCATGGCGTTGGTTAACTTCCTGGGTGCAATCTTCTTCGACTTCAACCCTTTGCGTGATGGCGGCCCGATTGCCATCATCTTCTCGCTTGTTTGCATCGTTCTTGGTGCGCTGTCCTTCCTGACTGACTTTGATCAGGCTGACCGTATGATCCGTGCCGGCGCTCCCGCTAGCAATGCTTGGGGCGTAGCTCTCGGCCTCGCTGTGACCTTGGTCTGGCTCTACACTGAGATTCTTCGTTTCTTGAGCTATTTCCAGCGAGACTAATCAACTTTTCACGTAGGCCCGCACTGAGATGCGGGCCTTTTTGCTGCCATAAAACGCTTACAAGCGTGTAATTAGTGGGGTAGTTCGGGGGATAAAGTGAGGGTTTAGGCTTTATTTGGTCTAGAAGGGCGGTCTCAGGAGTAGTACAGCTAATAAGCAGGAAACTTCGCCTTTTAGGCGTTATGGATGTGACATATGGGGCGAATAATTTTGTTAAATCGCCGTTAACCTTCTTGGTTGCGTAGAAAATTTTTGGAGTTCCGTGCATGCTGTGTACCGGAACAGGAAAACGAAGTGAAGAGTTCTCTTCTTCACTATCTTGTTCCTCTCGTCAGAAAGTGAGTGCGCGAAGGATTGTTGTGAAGCGTCAGGTAACCGTAGCAACGTTGATGGTCAGTAGCTCCGTTGTGCTGGGTAGCTGCGTTGCGGACATCGGTACGAGGAGCGCGTCAGAGGAAACCACGAATGTGGACGAAACTGGCGGCATTAGTTCGGCCGACGGTGCAGGGGGAACCAACGGGGACCTGGGGGATGACGCGGACAGCAATCGGGGGGAATCGGCACGCACCGACGGTGAGAAAAATGTGAAAGGCGCCGGCCAATCGGGGGAGGCCGGCGCCACGGGGTCGGGGGAATCTTCCGGCGTCCTACCGCCACTGGGGGAATTCGACCCGACTCAGCCAGGGTTCCAAGTGTTCGATCCATGTGTAGAGATTTCGGAAGCCAAATTGCAAGAGCTTGGGCTGGAACGCTATGAGGACCCGGATATTGCGGAGTCTGGTCATAAGGGGTGTAGCTACAAAGCAATTTCTGAGGAGACAGTTCTTTCCATCAGTTCTACTTACGAACCATTTGATGATTCGAAAGTAAATCCAAATTTGGTGGTAGAAACTACAGATAGCGAATTGTCTGGAGTTGTAATTCAGCGGGGAGAAATTTTCCCGGAGCTCGCGTGCAGTGCAACGCTATCTACTGTGCGAGGAGTGGTTACGGTTTCAGCGAATAGCTTTGGAAACACCGAAAGTAGCGCTTGCGAAAAAGCTGGAAAAGTGACGAAAGATTTAATTTAACTGAAATTCGGGGGAATAAATGAAAATTAATGTTGCTAATGTAAGCAGAAATATAAATCAAATTGAGCGGTTGAATCAAGGCATTGCTGGCAACAATATTGCTGCTGAAAGCCCTCTAACCGGCAGCTTTTCTTCGGTGACTGGAATCGATCATGTTGGTGCAATTCATGAGCGAGTTTTGAGTTCGGATCCTGGATCTGCTCGGAATTCCATTTCCAGCTTTGTTAAACAGCTTGATTGGCTTTCTGATTCTTTGGGGAGGGAAGCACGTGGCTTTCAGGCGCAGGAGGACGCGAATAGCAGGGGAATGGAGATTGCGGATGCGGGTGGGGACATAGGCATTGAGTCTATGCCGATTATGAACCAGCCGGAGCCAGGGTACAGTCCCTTCGGGTTTTCTATGCCGGTGGTGAATGTGGGTACAGACATCGTGAAGCTTGCGACGGACCTGATGTCGACACAGATTTGGAATGTGTCGGAGGCAAATGCGCGGTGGAGCTCATTGGCGTCGGAAGTCGACGATATTGTCAGCGGGTTAGAAGAAGCAGCCGGGTCTTTGGAAAGCGAGAATGATAGCGAGGCTACGTCGAGGGCTGCGGCGAAGATTCGGGAGGTGGCGGCGTCGGGAAGCCATTTTGTGGCAAATGCAAAGGTCATGGGGGAGAAGCTAACCGGATTCCATGCCAAGCTCATGGGGATGCAGCCGGCGGCGATGGCTATGGCTATGGAAGTGATGGCAATCCCAGAACCGGTGGAGCGTGAAATTGCGGAAAAGGCCGCATTGGCCATGCTGCAACCAGACCTGCAGCGGTTCGCCATAGAGGCCATGCCTTACCAGCATGCATTGATGGAGCAATCGCCGGCGTCGGGAGGCGGAGGCGTCGATGCGGGACTCGTCGGAGTAGAAGGTGATGGTCAGCGCTACACTACCGAAGCAGTGGTGTGGCCGAAAAAGATTGCGGAGGCGATTGCGCGAGGCGATTTGGGCCCCGGAAACTTTGACGTTGTCAATGGAAACGTGAACGGGTTGGATGCTGTGGGGATGAGCCCGCAGGAAATCAGCGATTTTCACCAGCAGATGCATACTAGTGGCAGAAATGCGCTGGAAGGGCTGGGGCTGGGAGAACAAGTAACCATTGGGGGTAACGAAGTTTCCACCCAAGGGGCATCGATGCCGGGGGCTGTCGCAGCGAATGGGGTGATGGGGCAGGTTCCTAGTGGCACAGCACATCCCGTTGGTGCTGGAGTGAGTACGGGGGCGCTCAACGGTAGCGGCCCGGTTGCGCCACCAGCTAATGCGCATTCCGCGAGCGGGAGTATGGCACCGATGATGGTATCCGGAAGGCCTGCAGATGCCGGTCGCGGTGCTCTTGGTAAGCAACAGCCACTGCGTGGTGGGTTCGGAGCCGGCCCGGGAATCTTAAGCAGTAGCGCCGATATAAGGCATGCCGGAAGAGGTGCGCAACTGGGCCAAAGCCTTGGACGCGGAACTGGCGCGGCAATTCCCTACGCTGGAGTTGGTTCGCGCGCAGGTCTTGGCGCCAGTACAGGAACCGTAGGAGGACCCGGTATGCGTGCCGGTGCGGGCGGCAGCCTTGGTATTGGAACCGGAAGCGGCGAAAACAGCGCGGCAACGCGCGGGGGCAATGCCGGTCGTTCTACTGGCGGGGCGCGGGCTTATGGCCCGATGATGGGGATGCGCGGTAAGGATAGTGAGAAAAAGCGCGTAAAGTCCGTGACTACGCAGGTCGAAAGGGACCCCAATAAACGCGACCTATTAGGCGAGCCGCCCGCTGTAGTGCCCGGCGTAATCGGGGACTGGGTGCGGGAAGTAAACGTGGAAAAATAACATGAAAAAGGGCCGAGGAAACCCTCGGCCCTTCCGTCTTTTTACTGCTGCGGCAGCTCGGTGGCGGTACCATTCAGGTGCGGCTGTGCTGGCTCCTCAGGGACACCGGACTCAACTACAGGCTGCTGCTCTTGAACAACGGACTCAGGTGCGGAAGAGCTGGTGTCAGCGTCCTTTTGCATTGGGGCCTCACCAGTGAAGGTAGAAGCATTTTCTACCTTGGAATCAGAGTCCTGCTGGTTGGGTGGGTGGCAAGCAGCGAGGGAGAGGCCGGCGGTGAAGACGAGACCAGCGGCAGCGTAACGGGAGAACTTCTTCATGGGGATATGCTCTTTCTCCAAAGTGGTAATTGGCTTAAAGTTTAGGACTCGCGCGGAGTAGCGGCCTTAGCAGAATCATACGGCGCAGCGGATTCGATGGTGACGGAAATGGTCTTGCCATTCGGAGCGGTGTACTCGCGGGTCTCACCTTCCTGCGCGCCGAGGATGGCAGCGCCCAGTGGCGACTGCTCCGAATAGGTTTCCAAATCCTTGTTGTCAGAAGCAGCGGCGCGGGTACCGATGAGGAAGGTCTCCTTATCGTCCTTGTTGCCGTTGTAGTAAACGTGAACTACGGAACCAGTGTGGGCTACACCCTCCTGAACAGCACCGCGCTCGGTGGTGGCATTCGCGAGGACCTCAGAGATCTGCTTGATGCGGGCCTCTTCCTGGTCCTGCATTTCACGAGCAGCATCGTAACCGGCGTTCTCCTTGAGGTCGCCTTCCTCACGGCGCTCGTTGATCTCAGCCGCGACTACTGGGCGATGATCGATAAGCTCCTGCAGCTCGGCCTCGAGCTTCGCCTTGGTTTCTGGGGTGATGTACTGCTTTTGCTGCTCAGCCATTCTGCAACCTTCCGTAGATAGGAATTGTGGTCAAAGCCCCTAGTAGTCCCTGGGGCCATAAGTAAAAGTGGAACTAGGCAAATGCCCAGTTCTAGGCGCTACAAATCCTAGCACACGCGGCTAGCGGCTTTCCGCGTAGTCAGGGTTATCCATATCCAAGTATTCGGGGATATTGCCAGAGCAACCATAAGCGCCGCCAGCGACGGCGCGGGCGTTGGTCGGGACGTCAACAGCGATACGCTGGGTTTCATTTCCGCCAGCGGGAACAGGAAACTCGCGTCGGCCTACTTCGGACTTGGAATAATCAAAGGCTTGGACAATGCAATAAGCCTCTTCATCGGTGTGGTTACGGGTGACGTCGACCCAGACGCGGGTGGTGTCATCGCTCAAAACCTCTTGGGTCACGATGGAAACCTGCGCGTTCACGCGCTCCTTTTGTTGAAAGTACCGGAAGCCAAAGAAGATGAGCGCGATAAAAATGGCGATAAAGATCAGCACCAGCGCCTTATTAGTCCAGCTACCTGAGTTCTTTTCAGAAGGCCCCCGAGAGCCATAGCGGGCGGCTGAGCGAGATTTTCCGGCGGAAGTCATGCTTCCCACTCTAGCCGAGGACCACTGTTTTCCAATTATCTACTAGGATAATCATCTGTTCAAAGAACCTAGATTTATAAGGGGATGGATTTTCAGTGAGCGATTTTCGCCTACTAGCTATCCACGCGCACCCGGACGATGAGTCTTCCAAGGGGGCTGCAACCACCGCGCGCTATGCCGCAGAAGGCAACGAGGTTTTGGTGCTGACCTGTACCGGCGGCGAGCGCGGCGATGTGATTAACCCCGCCATGGACCGCCCTGGGATCAAGGAATATATGGGCGAGGTTCGTCGGGAAGAAATGGCTAAAGCTGCGCGTGCGCTAGGCGTGCACCATCGCTGGCTGGGCTACGTCGACTCCGGTTTGCCGGATCCGGTTGAAGGCAAGTCTATGGAAGAGCTGCTACCGGAGGGCTGCTTTGCGTTGCAGGGAGACGACACCGTTGCGCAGGAACTTGTCCAGGTGATCCGCGAGTTTCGCCCACACGTCATCATCACCTATGACGAAAATGGCGGGTATCCGCACCCAGATCATTTGATGGTGCATCGGGCCTCGATGATTGCGTGGGAAAAGGCCGGCGATGCCGAGTATCACCCAGAGTTGGGTGAGGCGTGGACGCCGCTAAAGCTGTACTACTCGCATGGCTTCGTCTATCAGCGCATGAAGATATTCCATGATTTGCTCTTGGAGGAGGGCAAAACTAGCCCCTATGGGCCGATGCTGGCGTGCTGGGACACCGCGTTTGGAGATATCATGGCGCGTGTAACGACCCAGGTGGAATGCGCAGACTATTTCAGCAATCGCGAGGAGGCTCTGCGTGCGCATGCCACGCAGATTGATCCGGCTGGTGCTTTCTTGGCGACGTCGGTGGAGGTACAGCAACGCCTGTGGCCCACCGAGGAGTTTGAGCTGGCGAAAACCCGCGTTTCTACCTCCTTGCCAGAAAACAACCTTTTTGCAGGCATCGAAGAAAAAGAGGAGGCTTAAGACATGAGCGTGTATGGCTCTTTCGTTCTAGCCGCAAATGATGCATTTGTACTTGCTCAAGGCACCCAGGGCGCCGAAGGCGGTCCAATGGGTCCTGAATTTGGCAAAGCTTCGCCCATCGGCTTGCTGATCTTGGCCCTAATGGGAGTTGCAGTGTTAATCGCGGGATGGAATTTTCACCGCCGTTACTCACGCTTCCGCCGCCGCATGATGTTTGCGGAAGACCACGGTATCGATCCATTTGATGAGGAAGCCGTGGATGAGGCGATGAAAGAAGCTGGCATTTACGATAACCGCAAAAAGTCCATTTTCTAGGCGGATAGACTAATGAGCGTGAGTTCTCTCAAACAGCTGGCTTACCCGGCTTATGAAGCGCGTCTGGCGCGCCTTATTAAAGGCAAGCCGCAGCCCAAACACATTGCCATCATGGCCGATGGCAATCGCCGGTGGGCGCGCGAGGCTGGTTTTACCGATATCAGCCACGGTCACCGCCAAGGCGCGAAGAAAATTGGAGAGATGATCTCATGGTGCAGCGATACCGATATCGAAGTAGTCACCATCTATTTGCTGTCCACGGAGAATCTAAAGCGCAGCGAACAAGAAGTAGAGCTGCTATTTGACATCATCTCGGATGTGGTTATGCACCTATCCCACAGCGATGTCGGTTGCCAAGTCCGCCTTGTCGGCCACCTTGATCTGCTCCCGGATGATATTCGCCAGCGCATGGTGGCGGCGGCAGCGGAAACTAAGGACAATACCGGAGTCATCGTCAATGTGGCAGTGGGATATGGCGGACGCCAAGAAATCGTAGACGCAGTGCAGAACTTGGTGCGCGCGGAAGCCGAGAAAGGAACCTCTGCTGCGGAGATGGCGGATCGCGTCACCGCAGAATCTATTGGTGAGCACCTGTACACTAAGGGGCTTCCGGACCCAGACCTGGTTATCCGTACCTCTGGTGAACAACGACTTTCGGGCTTTCTCCTATGGCAGGCCGCGTACTCGGAGATCTGGTTTACAGATACCTACTGGCCGGCATTCCGCAAGGTGGATTTTCTCCGTGCCCTGCGGGACTATTCCCAACGTTCGCGCCGCTTTGGTAAATAAGCGCTAGAGCTTGCGCATCCGCACTTGTTCCACCAAGTGATGCGAGCCCTTTTTGAGTACGAGGGAGGCTCGTATGCGGGTGGGCAGGATATTTTCTACGAGGTTGGGCAGGTTGATGGACTGCCAAATTTCACGGGCTTGGGCGCGCGCTTCCTCATCGTCCATATCTGCAAAGGCAGAGAAGTGGGCATTAGGTTCGCGGAAAGCGGTGTGGCGCAGGGTGAGGAAGCGATTAATATACCACTGCTCGATATCATCGGTGCGGGCATCAACGTAGACTGAAAAGTCAAAGAGATCCGCCACGGTGAGCGTAGGGCTTGTTTGCAACACATTGAGACCCTCTAGGATCAGGATGTCAGGTTGATGGACTTCCTGGTATTTTCCGTCCACGATGTCATAGCTGATATGCGAATACAGTGGAGCCTTGACCAGTGGCTTTCCTGATTTTACGTCGGTGACAAAGCGGAGCAATGCGCGCCGGTCATAGGATTCCGGAAATCCCTTGCGCTGCATGAGACCGCGTTCTTTTAAGGTCTTGGTGGGGAAGAGGAAGCCGTCGGTAGTAACGAGCGCGACCTCGGGGTGAGAATCCCAACGCTGCAGAAGCACCTGTAGAAGACGGGCAGTGGTGGATTTTCCTACCGCCACCGAACCTGCCACGCCGATGACAAACGGAACGTGCGTTGGAGGATTTCCTAAGAAGGATTCAGTAGCTGAGGTGAGCTGCTGGCGCGCTGTGACCTGCATGTGGATAAGGCGGGAGAGAGGGAGGTAGACATCAGCCACCTCATCTAGGTCAATGCGGTCTCCTAGGCCGCGAAGTTTTTCAACCTCGGTCTCCGTGAGCACCTGGGGCATGGATTTACGCAAACCACGCCAGGTCTCGCGGTCAAAATCTAGGTAGGGACTCGAATCCAATGTGCGCGCCATGGCTCTATTGTCGCACTTGCCTAATCCATGGGTAAAAGTATGCCCCCTTCGGGTGCTGGGCACGATAAGATATGCAGCAGCCCATACCGCTTGATATTGAGAAGGGGACCACACTTTATGGCTTCTTTTACCTCTGACCTCCGCGACCTTGACCCGGACGTATTCGGCGCTATCCAGGGAGAGATTTCCCGCCAGCGCGAAACTCTGGAAATGATCGCTTCTGAGAACTTTGTGCCTCGCGCCGTGCTCCAGGCGCAGGGCTCCGTGCTCACCAATAAGTACGCTGAAGGCTACCCAGGCCGCCGCTACTACGGAGGCTGCGAGCATGTCGACGTCGTGGAGGACCTGGCTCGTAACCGCGCGAAGGAGCTTTTTGGCGCGGAATTCGCCAATGTTCAGCCACACTCCGGTGCGCAGGCGAACGCTGCGGTGCTGTCCACCATTGCTGAGCCAGGAGACAAGATTTTGGGCTTGTCCCTCGCTCACGGCGGTCACCTGACTCACGGCATGAAGTTGAACTTCTCCGGCAAGCTTTATGATGTTGCCGCCTACGAGGTGGACCCAGAGACCATGCGCGTGGACATGGATAAGCTGCGGGAGCAAGCGCTGAAAGAGAAGCCAAAGGTTATTATTGGTGGCTGGTCTGCTTACCCGCGCACCATGGATTTTGCGGCCTTCCGTGAAATTGCTGATGAGGTCGGCGCTTACCTATGGGTAGATATGGCTCACTTCGCTGGCCTCGTGGCCGCCGGCCTGCACCCGAGCCCGGTGCCGCACGCTGATATCGTGTCCACCACCGTGCACAAAACCCTGGGTGGCCCACGCTCCGGCATGATTTTGGCCAAGCAGGAGTATGCCAAGAAGATCAATTCCAACGTCTTCCCAGGGCAGCAGGGCGGACCGCTGATGCACGTAGTCGCTGCGAAGGCCATTGCCATGAAGATTGCCGCGACCGAGGAGTTTAAGGAGCGCCAAGAGCGCACCTTGGAGGGTGCTCGCATTCTGGCGGAGCGCCTTACCGCGGAGGATGCTAAGGCGGCTGGCGTGGACGTGCTCACCGGCGGCACCGACGTGCACTTGGTCTTGGCTGACCTGCGAAATTCCGAGTTGGATGGCCAGCAGGCAGAGGATCTGCTGCATGAAGTAGGCATCACTGTTAACCGCAATGCCGTCCCGAATGACCCTCGTCCGCCGATGGTCACGTCTGGCCTGCGCATTGGTACCTCTGCGCTGGCAACCCGCGGTTTGGATGCTGAGGCCTTTACCGAGGTCGCAGATATCATCGGCACCGCCTTGGTACAGGGCAAGAACGCCGATGTGGAGGCCCTCCGCGCACGCGTGGACAAGATTGCCCAGCACTACCCGCTGTATGAGGGCCTCGAGGACTGGAAGCTGGTCTAGTCCTTTACCTCATGTCCACGGGCCTGCGCCATGGTGGCGCGGGCCTGCTGGAGCCATTCTGGTTGCTCTTGGAGGAGCTGATTGATTTCCGCTGTGGTTAGCGGCTTATCCATATCGTTTTTCTTGAGCGCGGTAACAGAGATGCCTAGCTTATGAGCGACTTCCGGGCGGGGGTGAGGACCCTCGCGACGCAAGGTTTGCAGCCACTCGGGCGGGTTATGCTGCAATTCGCGCAGCTCTTCGTGGCTAATGGCACTATTTTGAAACTCGTCCGGCGCAGCGGGCAGGTAGATGCCAAGCTTCTTCGCTGCGGTCTGGGCACGCATGGCGGTGCCGGATGGTTGCTTATGTTCTTCAGTCACGCTTTTACCGTAGCACTTTCAGTAGACTGTCCTCTATGCTGCGCTTAGCTTTTGCCACCGGTACGGAGCCTGGAAAGTGGTTCCGCCGATTCGAAGAAAATACTGCTCATGGTGGTTTATACACCGTTGATGCAGACGATGCGCTAGCTCCGCTGCTAGGTGGAGAGGTGGATGTGGCCCTCGCGCGTCTGCCGGATGCCCGCGTGGATGACTCCTTTCATGTGGTGCGCCTTTATAAAGAGGCTCCAGGAATTGCGGTTCCGAAGGACTCGGTCTATGCCGAAGTAGGCGAGGAACTCACGCTTGCCGACGTCGCAGATGAACACCTCAACTACCGCCTCGCCGATTCCGGGCTCGTTGATGTCCCCGCGGTCCGCGATGCCCTCCAAGTGGTGGCAGCCAATGTGGGAATCGCGATTGCACCGCGCCCCCTGCTCAAGGTGCTCAGCAAGAAACAGGTGGTGCCACTCGGGCTAAAGGATGAGTCCGTGCCGGTGACGGAGATTGCCCTGGTATGGCGCAAGGAGGATGACGGAGAGGCAATTCAGGACTTCGTGGGCGTCGCCAAGGGCCGCACCGCACGGTCCTCACGGCAGGAGAAACCGAAGCGAAGCGCCAGGGAAAAGGCGAGGGCTAAGCAAGCGCGAAGAAACGTTAACAATTCGTTACAAAATAAAAAGAAGGCTTTTAAGCAGCGCAAACGGAGGTAGTACTTTAGTGTTTGCTGTCTGCTTCCTGTCCGTGTGGGTGGCGCCCGCTGGGTGGTGTCATTACGGTGGGTTTCGTTCGTCATGAAGGGCGATTTAATAAAAATTAGAATTAACTTACTTTCTTGATGAAAGGATGATGCAGAAATGCAGAAGATGACTCGTCGTATCGTAGGTGGCTTTGCTGCCGCAACCCTGTCCGTTGCTCTCGTAGCTTGCTCCGATGCCGAGGATGCAGCTAACGACGCTAAGGACACCGCCGGTTCCGTAGCAGCTGATGCTTCCGACGCTGCTGGCTCCGCCGTTGATGAAGCTACCTCCGAAAAGGATAAGGACGCGGAATCCTCCGAGTCTGAGGATGCGGATGGTTCCGAGTCTGAGGATGCTGATTCCAAGGACGGCGACACCAAGACCGTCTCCACCGCCAATGGTGACCAGGAGGTTCCGGCAGCTCTGGCGTCTGCCATCGAGGAGAAGAAGGCTGAGTGGGGCGACGTGCAGAGCGTAGAGTCCTCCGATAAGGGTTCTTTGGCAACCTTCGATGGCGGCAACCTGCTGGCTATGGCTAAGGACGGCGATGAGGCTCAGCCAATCGTCGGCAAGATCGCTGAAACCTGGAAGGAGCAGGGCGGTCTGGATGCAGAGGTAGGCCTGCCTAAGGCTGCCGAGGAGAAGGCTACTGAGGGCAAGGGCTGGACCCAGCAGTTCGACAATGGCGTTATCTCCTGGCTCCAGGATGAGAGCGGCAAGTTCACCTCTTCCGTAGAGAAGTAAAAAGCTCTTTTTGAGGTAATCCCTTCGCAGCATCCGCTGCGGAGGGATTTTTCGTTTTCTTAAAGTTCATCTTGCACCCATGTAATTTCAACCTTCGGTGCCTACGTTGGGTGGCAACCCCGGAATTTGGGGCTATACGGAAGAAGTTTGATCTACCGCATTTCAAGGGAGAACCCTGCCACCATGACTCGTCCCTCTGTACTTTCTACTCCGCTTGCCACAACCGATAACACCGTCGCTACCAAGACTTATGTAGTGGATACTTCGGTCTTGCTTTCTGACCCTTGGGCTCTGCGCAAATTCGCAGAGCACGATGTGGTCCTTCCCGTTGTGGTTATTTCTGAACTGGAAGGAAAACGTCATCACCCGGAGCTTGGCTGGTTCGCCCGCCAAGCTCTTCGCTTTTTGGAGGAACTGCGCGCTACCTATGAGGCGCTAGACCAGCCGGTCCCCGTGAACGTAGATGGCGGCACCCTGCGCGTGGAATTGAACCATCAAGACCAATCCTTGTTGCCCTCTGCCTTCCGTGGCCCAGAGGGGGACCACCGTATTCTGGCCTGCGCCCTCAACCTTGCACACGAAGGTAAAGATACCGTGCTAGTCACCAAGGACGTGCCACTGCGCGTGAAAGCCGGCGCGGTTGGTGTGCAGGCGGATGAGTACCACGCCCAGGATGTGGTCCTGACCGGCTATACCGGAATGGCAACCGTGCAAACCAGCTCGGATGTCATCGATGCCCTCTACCGTGATGGGGAAGTCATGCTAGACGGCGTTCACACTGAAAAGGGCACTGCCGTGGAGGAGCTGCCAGTCCATTGCGGACTTACCCTGGTAGCGGGAGCGCAGTCCGCGCTGGGGCGCATCACCGCGGAAGGTGCGGTGGAGCTCGTGCGCGGCGATAGCAATGCCTTCGGCCTGCAAGGACGCTCCGCGGAGCAGCGCATAGCTTTGGACTTGCTGATGGATCCCAATATCGGAATCGTCTCCATTGGCGGACGCGCCGGCACTGGTAAATCGGCACTCGCCCTGTGCGCCGGATTGGAAGCTGTACTCGAGCGCGGCGAACATCGCCGTATCGTAGTCTTCCGCCCGATGTATGCGGTAGGTGGGCAGTCGTTGGGATACCTTCCGGGCACCGAATCAGACAAGATGAACCCGTGGGCGCAGGCAGTCTATGACACTTTGGAAGGCTTGGTGTCTGAAAACGTGATGGAAGAAGTACATGAGCGCGGCCTGATTGAGGTCTTGCCCTTGACGCATATTCGCGGCCGCTCCCTGCATGATGCCTTCGTTATTGTGGACGAGGCACAGTCCTTAGAGCGCAATGTTTTGCTCACCGTGCTTTCTCGGCTAGGCAAGGGCTCACGGGTGGTGCTCACCCATGACGTAGCGCAGCGCGATAACCTGCGCGTGGGCCGCCACGATGGCGTCCAGGCAGTGATTGAAAAGCTCAAGGGGCACGAGCTATTCGCGCATATTGCGCTCCAGCGCTCTGAGCGTTCCGCCATTGCGGAGCTCGTCACCGACCTGCTGGAAGGCGGCGATTAGGCCAGACATGTTCGCGTATGGCGATCGTGATGTGTACAGCGTGGCGAAGCTGGGCATTGCCCAGTAATAATGTTGAATATGAGCGAGAACGCCAAGCAGACGTCTTCGGACGAAAAGAAGAAAGATTTCCGCATCCGCCCCTTTACCGCGGCGGACTATCCCCAGATGCGAGAGATCTATGAACAGGGACTCAATACTGGGCACGCCACCTACGAGACCCGATCCCTGACCTTTGAAGAATTCAAAGCCGGCAAAATCATGCCCTCGGTGCATGTGGCTGTTGAAGCCGATGATGATTCGAAGGTCTTGGGATGGGTGTCTGCGGCGCCGGTATCTACCCGCACCGTCTTCCACGGAGTAGTGGAGGATTCTATTTACTTGGGCTCCGAGGCGCAGGGCCGCGGCATCGGCGGCGCACTTTTGGATCGCTTGATTGAGGTATGTAAGGACCTGCACAAGTGGGCTATCCATTCGTGGATCTTCCCTGAAAACGCCGGTTCTGCGGGGCTGCATAAGTCCCGTGGATTCGTGAAGGTGGGCACTTACTCTCACATGGCGAAGATGACCTACGGCGAGCTTGCGGGCCAGTGGCGAGATACCGATGTGTACGAGCTGCTTTTGCCCAAGCCGGAGGAAAAGAAGCGTTAGCTTTTCCCAGCGCACAGGAATAAAGTTAAGAGAGTATTCGTACGCTATCTCTCTAAGGCTTTTAAATGTCTGTGCGTACTCGTGCCCTTGCTTTGTCCACCGTTGCGGCTATGACGGCAGGGGCGCTTTCTGTTCCTACAGCGGGAGCTGTGTCCTATCCCTCCGCAGGCTCGGTGCCTGTTGCCCAGTTGGACATCACCCAGGTTGATGGTGGTGTGGCCTATGTGTTTGCCACTCCTGAGCTACAGTCCCATATCGAGACGGTGACCCGCCAGTTGCATGAGTTGCGCGCCAAGGCCTGGGATGCCAATCTTCCGTTTGCTGGTGCTAGGCTTCGCGACGTCGCACCGGACCGCACCGCATATATCAACGGCATATCCTGGAGCAGGGGATTGGAACACTCCGCGATACAGCGCGCTGCGGAGGAAAACTACGATTTTGATCATCGCCGTGGAGACGGGGGGAGCCGTGGACGGTAAAGTCCGGCGCCTTTTTCGCAGAAAACCTCACTTCTTCACCGATGGAACGCGCCATTGCTAACTGGTCTACTGATGGCGGTTCTGGCAGCGAGTGGAATCAGCTCATTCGCTCTAACGGTTCCTATTCTGGCGGTGCGGGACATATTTACAGCTTGCTTAACCCAGCCAACCACTAATTTGCCCAGGCACAGGTTGGAAGCACGACGGCCGGCCATTATTCCGAGCACGCGGTGTCGGGCGCCTCAGAGCGCCTCGAAGGACGGCACGCATTTCCCATTGCGGTACCGGAAGCCGCTCTGGCAAGCGCGGCTATAGGTTTTAGCGGCGGTACCCATGTGGGCGATTCCGGCAGCATTGGCGTAAGCATTGCGGGATGGGACGGTGCCCGGTTAGGGGTGCCGGGGTCATCGCTAACCTCGTCCGATCCGGAGGTTCTTGCGGTGCATTCTGACGGCACATATGAGGCTTTGCAGGAAGGCACGGCCGAGGTGCTTATTACTCCATACCTGCCGCGCAACGGGGAAACTCGCCCGGCTGGAGAAGCACTGAACCAGACGGTAGCGGTCACCAAAAAGCCAGCGATAAGCGGCATTGGTGGAGGATCGAGCGCCGGCGCGGCTATCGGCATCATTGCCGCCATCGTTGCCATTTTAGGAATTGGGTCCCAAGTTCTGCGGCAGATGGGTTTCTGGCAATAAAAACACCCCGCCAAGGGCGGGGTGTGGGGGCCGCTACATCGTAGGAACGTCCCAGGGGCCGAACCAGCGCTGCGCCGATGAGCGCATGTTATCGCTCAAGCGGCTAAAGCGCGGGATCGGGATACCGTGTGCGCGGGCTAAGGAAACTAGATAGTCCCTAGTGCGCCATACCTCGATGGGGTTGGCATGAACATCCAACGCCGCCTGCAGGCCGCCAGGAGCATAGCCGAGGGCGGATTCAATGGGGGTGTCGGCAAGCGGGAGTGCATCGCGCAAGGCATGCAGTTCTTGGCTTGTAGCCTCAGTTTCTGCAGGTGTGCGCGACATTAGTCAATGGTTTCCTTCAGTCGCTCCTCGCGCAGAGGCAGGAGGAGAAGGAGCGCGACGATGACCAACGGAACCATCAGAGCGATAACCGGGGTCAGGCCGTCATTATAGGAATTGAGGATTGCTTCCTCGATTGGCTTGGGGAAGGACGCGACCAAATCTGGGGTGAGGCTATTGGCACCGCCGTCGGCATTGCCAAACTTTTCTGCATAGGCGGCGCCCTCAGGGCCCATCTTTTGGAAGGCTTCTGGCATGCGGGTGGCCATCTCATCCTTCATATTGTGGATGAACATGGAGCCAACCAGGGAAGCACCCAGTGCGGAACCGATTTGGCGGAAGAAGTTATTCGCCGCGGTAGCGGTACCCACCTGGGACAGTGGGAAGGAGTTCTGGACGATGAGCACGAGGACCTGGATAACCATGCCCAGGCCGATGCCGAAGACCAAGAACTCGCAGCCCAGCTGCTTCAGGGAAGTCTCTACGGTCAGGTGAGACATCCAGAACAATGCACCAGCGGTAATGGCTAGACCGATGATGGGGTAGACCTTGTAGTGGCCGGTGCGGGCAATGATGAAGCCCACGCCAGTGGAGGTGCCGATAAGGCCCACCATCATCGGGATCATCATCAGACCCGCCTTGGTTGGGGTCAGGGTGTGCACCATCTGCAAGTAAGTAGGCATGTAGCCCAGAACACCGAACATTGCCAGGCCCAGCACCACGCCGGACAAGGTAGTAAGGGCCATGTTGCGGTTCTTGAATAGGCGAACTGGAATGAGCGGTTCCTTGGCGCGCAGCTCCACCAGGATGGTGATGATGGCGCCAATGATGGTGATGGCACCTAAGGTGAGGATCATCGACGAGCCCCACTCGTACTCGGTGCCGCCCCAGGTGGTCATGAGGATAAGGGACGCGGTGGTAATAGCGATGAAGGTTGCGCCGAGCCAGTCGAAGCGCTTCATGTCGGCTTTACCGACGCGCAGGTGCAGCACCAAGGTGCACACGATGATGGCGAGGATGCCAAGCGGGATGTTCATCCACATGCCCCAGCGCCACCCCGGACCGTCGGTGAACCAGCCGCCGAGGACGGGGCCGAGGACGGAAGACAGGCCAAAGACGCCGCCCATGATGCCCATGAACTTGCCGCGCTCACGGGAGGAGGTGACCTCGGCGATGATGGATTGCGAAGAGATCATCATGAATCCAGCGCCAAAGCCTTGCACGGCGCGGGCGATAATCAGCAGCGACATGGAGTTGGCAAAGCCACCGAGGGTGGATCCCACGACGAAGGTGGCGATACCCCCAATGTAGAGCCACTTGCGGCCCAACATGTCACCCAGCTTGCCGGAGATAGGCATGGCGATGGTCATGGTGACAAGGAAGGCGGAGATGACCCAACTCATGTGGTCGACGCCGCCGAGCTCACCAACGATGGTTGGAAGAGCAGAAGAGAAAATCATTTGGCCCAAGGAGCTCATCAGCATGGTGAGCATTAGGGCCGAGAAAATAAGCCCGAGGTTATCGGCGCGGGACTGGCCCTGGGAAGGGGCCTTAGCAGCCGTATCTACCATCGCATTCCTTTCATAAAGTCTGTTATTAGCGTGAGGGAAGTATCGAGACGCGCGCCGAGGTCTAGGCTGCAATCTGCATCCGGGGATGCCATCGCCAACCAAAGTGCCTCACGGACGAGGCCGGCGATGAGCATCGCCTCGGTGCTAGAAGAGCAGTTGTCAAGGACGCGAAGCTCCGGTTCTTTGTTAAGGCGCTCTTCAATGAGATCGATGAGCTCAATGGATTTTGCTCGCTTCCGGCTTATTGCCGCCGCAGCTGCATCTGGATCATTGGAGATGCGTTTGCGGCGATCCCGGATAGTCGGGTTGATGTGGTGGCCTTCCATATGCCGTCTGACCAACTGAAGGACGAGGTCTACCATGCTGGTCGTTGGCTCATTAAGGAAGAGTTCCCGCATCTCTTCCGTAAACTCGGTGCTTGGAGCGCCCAAAACGGCGGATTCCTTGGAATCGAAGTAATTGAAGAAGGTGCGCCGAGAAATACCGGCTACTTCGCAGATCCGCTCAATGGTGACTGCGCTAAAGGACTGTTCATCCACCAGTTTTGTGGCGGCATCCTCTATGCGCAGGCGCGTCTCGAGGCGTTTCTGCTCGCGTAGTGATAGTTCTTCTTGCACGCCATGCAACTTTACACTCGGTGCAAACTTGCACCAAGTGCAAAAAGGGTGATTTTAGAGGTGCATCCTTCCTTATGTGAGATGTGTCATTGCTCTTGCCGACGTCCCCCTTACCCCAGGCATGCGAAACCCCGCCCGGGTCCTGCCCGGGCGGGGTAGCGGTGCGGCGGATTCTTAGAAGTTATCGCGGTCGCGGTTAGTCATGCTCAGCACGTCGAGGCGCTTGTCCAGCTCTTCCTCGGTGAGGTTTTCGCCGTCGACAAAGCCCAAATCAATGACGGCCTGGCGAACAGTGATTTTCTCATGCAAGGCATGCTTGGCGGCCTTGGCTGCGTTCTCGTAACCAATAGCAGAGTTGAGCGGGGTCACGATGGAAGTGGAAGACTCCGCAAAGTGCTTCATGCGCTCCTCGTTGGCCTCGATGTGATTGATGCACTTATCGGCGAAGACGCGGGAGGCATTGGACAGCAGGCGAGCAGACTCGAGCACGTTGCGTGCCATCATCGGGATGAAGACATTGAGCTCGAAGTGGCCCTGGGCACCGCCGAAGGCGACTGCGGCGTCATTGCCCACCACCTGGCCGGCAACCATGGTGACGGCCTCCGGAATGACCGGGTTGACCTTACCCGGCATGATGGAAGAACCTGGCTGCAGGTCCTTCAGGTGAATCTCTGCCAGGCCGGTCAGTGGGCCAGAGCCCATCATGCGGAGGTCATTAGCAATCTTATTAAGGGACACAGCAACCGCGCGCATGGCGCCGGAGAACTCCACCAAGCCATCGCGTGCGGCCTGTGCCTCAAAGTGGTTCTCTGCTTCCTTTAGTTCCGCAACACCGGTGAGCTTCTTGAGCTCTTCGGTGACCTTAGCGCCAAAGTCCGCAGAGGTATTCAGGCCGGTGCCGGTGGCGGTACCGCCGATGGCCAGCTCGCCCAAGCGTGGCAGGGTGGCCTCGATCCGCTCGATGCCCAGCTCAATCTGGCGGGCGTAGCCACCGAATTCTTGACCGAGGGTAACCGGGGTGGCGTCCATCAAGTGGGTACGGCCCGCCTTGACCACGTCGGCGAATTCCTTGGCCTTCTTGCTCAGGGACTCGTGCAGAACCTTCAGACCTGGAATGAGGTCATTGACGGCTGCTTCCGTAGCGGCCACGTGGGTGGCGGTAGGGAAGGTGTCATTGGAGGACTGGCCCATATTCACGTGGTCATTCGGGTGAATCTCCACGCCATTTTGGTGTGCCAAGGAGGCGATAACCTCATTGGTATTCATATTGGACGAGGTGCCCGAACCAGTCTGGAAAACGTCGATAGGGAAAGCATCATTGTGCTTGCCCTCGGCGATTTCAGTAGCGGCGGCGATAATGGCATCGGCCTTGTCCGCGTCCAACTTGCCGGAATCCTTATTTACCTGAGCACAAGCTGCCTTTAGGAGGCCAAGTGCGCGAATCTGCGCATTTTCCAGGCCGCGGCCGGAAATGGGGAAGTTGTCCACTGCGCGCTGGGTCTGTGCGCGCCACAGGGCATCTGTAGGAACCTTTACTTCGCCCATGGTGTCATGTTCGATGCGGTATTCAGTCATGTGAAGATCACCTCAGTTAATTGGGTAGTGTGTGCTTTCCAGTATGGCGGAGATCTACCAGGAGGTCCGCCTTCGGGGGTGCCCCCTAGTTTTTGGTCGGGGTGGTGTAATCTACTACGGAATATTCCTGCAGCTTGGATAGCTTATGGATGGAGTCGATGTAGCGAATGGTGCCGGACTTGGATCGCATAACCAGTGAGCGGGTAGTAGCGCCGGAATTGCGGTAGGAAACACCGCGCAGCATGTCACCATTGGTCACGCCGGTGGCAGCGAAGTAGCAGTTTTCGGAGGAGACCAAGTCAGTGGTCTTGAGGACGCGGTCCAAATCGTGGCCGGCTGCGCGGGCCTTTTCTGCTTCCTCTTCATCCTTTGGCCACAGCTTGCCTTGGATTTCGCCGCCCATGCAGCGCATAGCGCAGGCGGTGATGATGCCTTCTGGGGTGCCGCCGATGCCCATCATCATGTCGATGGAGTTGGAATCCTGGCAGGTGGCGATGGCGCCTGCAACGTCGCCATCCATAATGAGGCGTACCTTGGCATCTGCGGCGCGAATTTCCGAGATGAGCTGCTCGTGGCGCGGGCGATCAAGGACCACCACGGTCAGATCTTCGGGGCGAATATTCTTGGCCTTAGCCACGGAGTTAATGTTCCACTCCACTGACTCGTTGATGTCGATAGCGCCGACTGCTTCTGGGCCAACAGCAATCTTTTCCATGTAGAAGACTGCGGAAG
The DNA here is from genome assembly GCF_032821635.1 of Corynebacterium nasorum. Taxonomy (NCBI): domain Bacteria; kingdom Bacillati; phylum Actinomycetota; class Actinomycetes; order Mycobacteriales; family Corynebacteriaceae; genus Corynebacterium; species Corynebacterium nasorum. The sequence goes on from NZ_JAVBIE010000008.1 coordinate 46,103, forward strand.
GGTCATACATGGTTCCGCGCTCTGCGGCCGCGATGACGGAGATAGCGTTGGGGCGGCCTTCTGCCATCAAACGAGTTCCGTCAACGGGGTCCACGGCGATATCCATGGCGGCGCCCTCGCCGGTGCCTACTTCTTCGCCGTTAAATAGCATAGGGGCCTCATCCTTTTCGCCCTCACCAATGACAACGACGCCGTTCATTGCAACGGAGTTGATGAGCTTACGCATGGCGTCGACCGCCGCGCCATCGCCCTCATTCTTCTGGCCGCGGCCTACCCAACGGCCGGAAGCGAGCGCTGCTGCCTCGGTGACACGGACCAGTTCCATCGCCAGGTTGCGGTCAGGAAGATAAGACGTATTTTCGGACATGTGTAGTGGTTGCCTTCCATAGTTTTCTCATCGAGGGGTGTTCCCCTTGATGCTCTACCTTTCCATTCTCGCACTTTTTTGCTCTAATGGGTCCGATTTTGCGCCCCATTTGTGGGGGATTCATCAAACTTTCGGGGGAGAAGGGGCCGTGTGGCTTTTTGGAAGCACACCGTGCGATACTAAGGCGCGTGGCTGCAGAAGAAAGACCAAAGATTTTTGAAGGCGCGAAGGATATCTCCCTGTCCCTCGCCGTCGTGGTGATCATGATGCTGCTGGCCGTTGGAGCGACCGGCCTATGCTCGATCAATTCCGAAACTCAACAGGGAGCAGTGCAGGAAGTGGATGAACAAACCTTCCTTGAAACCCAAGCTCGCGCAGGAATTGGCGCTATTCGCAATCCTGATATGCCAGAGGGCTGGGAGGCTAATGCTGCCCGCCGCGTTGATATGGGAGGAGAAAACGCCACCGTGGTCAGCTGGGTGACCGCTGACCAAGGGTTTGTGGAGTCTACTCAGACACAGGTGGCGGCCGATGATGCGGGCAAGGAATACGACGCCAACTACCGCGGCATCGAATCTGCCCGTGAGGTCAAAGGGCACCAAGTGCGGGTACTAGAAAGTGATGACGACTCCGTGCGCCGCCTGTGGGTGACAGATTTGGGCGACGCCCGCCTCATTATCTCCGGTGCCGCAGACGATAGCGATTTTGAGGCTGCTACCGCTGCGTTTATCGACGCCGCACCTATAGCCGAAAAATAACCTCGCCCAATCCTTCTGCCGCAGCGGTGGCGCTAAGACCGTCGCCGGCCTGGGCAATGACCTCTGCGAGGGATTCCTCATCTAAGCCGCTAAGGCGCGTCTTTCCTACAAAAACATCGATGCGCTCACGCTGGGAACGCTGCGGATAAATAGCGATTTCGCGTACCTTATCGCCTGTAAAGCGCAGCACCACGGATTGGGAGAAATAGCTCACCTCGTCATCATCGCGGGTATGTGCTGGGCCAAAGAATTCCTCTACGAATTCCCGGGAGTCTCCCGCCATGATGGAACCGGCGGCCGCAGACTTCGACACAAAATCCACCCGCTCACCTGGATACCCATAAATCTGCACTACTCGTCTCCTTCTGCGTCTGCTACTTCGGCCCTCTCGAGCGCTGCTTCAACGCGCTTTGCTGCGCCGTCGAGATGTGCCTCGCACGTTCGGGCAAGGGCCTCGCCGCGCTCCCAATACTTCAATGACTCATCCAAGCCCATCTGCCCGAGCTCTAAGATCTTTACGGTTTCAATGAGCTCGTCTCGGGCTTGCTCATAACTCAATTTTTCTACTGGGGTAAAAGCATCCTGGCCTGGTTGACCGGTGCCAATGGTGTCCTCTGACATTATTTTCTCCTTGTTCGGTGATTAATCGGCGGCCTGGGAGGCCATAGAAACAGCGGTAATAGATCCATCGCCCACGCGGATGCGCAGTTGCGCGCCGGGAGGGGATTGCTCATAAGAGGTGACAACTTCGGGGCCGGAGCCATCTTTGGGTACCACTTGGACGATGGAATACCCGCGGGCAAGAGTTGCTGAAGGTCCCAAAGCTGAAACGCGAGCACGCAGCGACTCCACGTGGCGGGTCTCGCGTTCTACCATGACCTCAATTTCCCGGCGCATGGTGTCACGAGTGCGCTCTACTTCCTCGCGGCGCGTACGAATGGGGGTCATGGGGTCTGCCATGACGGGCCGGGAACGAATATTGTCCAGGCCGCGTCGCTCCCTTTCCACCCAGCCGCGCAAGGCGGCAGCCATCCGGGAGCGTGCCTCTGCGATAACGGCACGCTCCTCGGCCACGGAGGGGACGACGCGCTTTGCGGCGTCGGTAGGCGTGGCAGCGCGCAGATCCGCGACGTTATCGAGCACCGGGCTATCCGGCTCATGGCCGATGGCGGAGACCACCGGAGTGCCAGCAGCCGCGACCGCGCGTTGCAGCGCTTCTTCTGAGAAGGGAAGCAGGTCTTCTACAGAGCCACCACCGCGGGCGATGATGATGACGTCTACCTCTGGATCCGCATCTAGCTGCTGGAGGGCATCGATAACCTCTGGCACGGTATTCGCACCTTGAACCGCGGTATTGAGTACCCGGAATTGCACCGCTGGCCAGCGATCATGAGCTACCGCCATCACATCTCGCTCCGCGGCCGAACCGCGGCCGGTAATCAGCCCAATTTTGTGCGGCAGGTAGGGCAGTGGCCGCTTGCGAGCAGGATCAAAAAGTCCCTCTGCCGAAAGCTGCTGGCGTAATTTCTCAATGCGCGCGAGTAGATCACCTATGCCCACATGACGAATCTCCGTGGTCCACAGTGAAAAAGAACCGCGGCCGGCATAAAAAGCCGGCTTGCCATGGACAATGACGCGGTCGCCGTTTTTTAGCGGTGCTGACAATGACTGCAACATTGATGATGGGCAAGTCAGCTGCACGGACTTTTCCTGCTGTACATCACGCAGCGTGAGATAGGACAGCTTCCAGGTGGGTTTGAAATTAATTTGGGTTAATTGACCCTCTACCCACAGGTAGCCCAAGCGCTCGATCCAGCCCTTGACTTGGTCGTTGACTTTACCAACGGGCCAGGGAGTATCCGGAGTATTTGCCGGTTGATTCACACAGCCTCCCTTTCTTCAGTCTGCCGTGTTCTTCCGCCTAGTTTAGGGGCCAGCGCAGATGATTGCCCCGCTCGGGGTAGCCGGAATGGCGGCGGTGGGCCCCACTATTGTTTTGCGTGCTGTTTCGATACTCTGGGAGCCATGACTGAAGGTAAAAATGTTCTCCTCGCGGCACCGCGCGGATACTGCGCAGGCGTAGATCGCGCAGTTGAAACCGTAGAAAAGGCGCTGGAAAAGTACGGCGCGCCCATTTATGTACGCAAGCAAATCGTGCACAACCGCTACGTCGTAGAGTCTTTGGCAGAACGCGGCGTCATCTTTGTTGACGAGGCCTCTGAAGCCCCAGAAGGTGCCCACCTAGTCTTTTCCGCCCATGGTATTTCCCCGGCCGTTCGGGCAGAGGCAACGCAGCGCAAGCAACTAACGTTGGATGCCACGTGCCCATTGGTAACCAAGGTGCATAAGGAAGCCCAGCGCTTCCAGCGCGATGGCTATCACATCCTCTTGGTTGGCCACGAAGGACATGAGGAAGTGGAAGGAACCGCCGGCGAAGCACCGGAGGTTACCCACCTTGTGGATGGCGTCGAGGGCGTTGCTAAGCTGCCGGATTTCCTGCAGGACGAGAAGCTTATTTGGCTGTCCCAAACCACGCTCTCGGTGGATGAGACGATCACCATCGTCAATAAACTGCGCGAGCGTTTCCCGCATCTGGAAAATCCGCCTTCAGACGATATTTGCTACGCCACCCAAAACCGCCAAGAATCCGTCAAAGCCATTGCCCCCAAGTGCGACCTGATGATTGTGGTGGGGTCTAAAAACTCCTCTAACTCGGTGCGCCTGGTCGAAGTGGCGCTCGAGGCTGGTGCTAAGGCTTCACACCTCGTAGATTTTGCCAAGGAGATCGACGATGCCTGGCTGGAAGGCGTGCGCACCGTCGGAGTCACATGTGGTGCATCGGTACCAGAATTGCTGGTACGCGAGGTGTTGGAATTCCTCGATGCGCGTGGCTATAGCGACGTAGAACAGGTAACTACCTCTACGGAGACGATTACCTTCGCCCTGCCGCGCGACCTGCGCCCAGCACGCACTTAAATGAGCGCGTGCTTAAACTACATCTAAAATAAAAGAAAGGCCCGTTTCCGGGCCTTTCTTTTATTTTAGTCCTCGTCATAGAGGTTATCGTCCCAACCTTGCTTGGGCGCTTGCTTGTGCTCCTGAGACGCCGGTACCGAATCGCCGGCGCGCCGGGTTGGATCCGGGCGCATTGGATTTGCGCGTTCCTCTTGTTGGAGGCGGCGGCGTTCCTCTCGGTCGCGTCCACGCAGACGATCCTTGGGCGCGGGGCGGGACTTCTTTAATGCGTGAGAAGCGCGGGCGCGCTGCGGAGTGGCTTGAATTTTAGTAGGTTCCTTTGCCAGCCTATCGCGCGCCATCAAGTCAGCGACCGACAAACGCTCAGCGCGATTGCGGCGGTCTTGCTCAGCATCGGAACGGCGAGAGGAAGTTTCCATTTTAGCGGTGCGACGTGCCGTCTTACGGTAGCGGACCCATCGCAACCAGCCGATGATTCCTGCGCCTACTAAAGCGATGAGGAGCCAGAGAAAGCTTTGGACAAGGGGGAAAGCTGCGGTTACGGTAGCCGTCTTGGAAAACGGTGATGCTCCCTCTGGCAAGTTGGCCTTGGTAATAAAGAATCCGGCCAGTACCACCGTGATGGCATACAAGATGGGGATGGAAGCCACCGTGAGGAAGAGGCCGCGTTCTTCTACGATGAGCGCCACCAGCAGCGAGCCGATGACGAGGAAGGCGAGGTAAGCCCACCCGATGGTACCCATCAGGATGGAAATCAACGCGCCGGTGAGCAAAATTGCCGCGAGCAGCCCAAGGCCCGTGCCCAGCGTGATGCTGGGGAGTCCAGAGCTTTGGGCGGCGGAAGACTTTCTTTGCTTGGCTTGTGACACGTCGGAAGATCCTACCGGTTCGTGCCTGCCCATGGCTATTTCCACGCACTAAGTCGCCGGATTTATAGTGGCGAATGCCCGCGCGGCCACGTATCGATGGCTATGGGCTCCCGTGGCGTGCGGTCCGTGCGGCCTGGGATATCCATCTCGTGCAATTTGCGGGCGGTGACGCCGACCCGGGAATCTAGCGAGGACAGTGTGGCATTGTAGGCTTCGACTGCCTTTTCCAAGTTGTGGCCCACCCTGCCATAGTGATCAGAAAGTGTATTCAGGCGCGTGTACAGTTCGCGCCCTAGGCGCTGAACCTCCTTTGCCTTGGCTGAGATGTCTTCTTGGTGCCACCCCATAGCCACCGTGCGCAGGAGGGCGAAAAGCGAGCTGGGGGTGGCAATTACTACATTGCGTTCAAAGGCATACTCGATGAGTTCTGGGTCCACTGACAATGCAGCATCGAGGAAAGGATCTGCAGGGACAAACAGGATGACGAATTCGGGTGTAGGTTGAAACGCTTCAATATAGTCTTTGTGCGATAGTGCTTGGACGTGGCCACGCATCAAGTGTGCGTGGCGGCGCAAGAAGCCGGCGTGTTCTTCTGGGTCATCGGTCTCCAGCGCGTCGAGGTAAGAAGTAAAAGGCACCTTGGCATCGACAATGATATGGCGGCCACCAGCCAACTTGATAACCATGTCTGGGCGAACGATGCGACCACCCAGCGGAGCAGAAACCTGGCAGTCAAAGTCCACATGTTTGGTCATGCCGCCTATTTCAACCACCCGCTCCAATTGCACCTCGCCCCAACGACCGCGGGTATTGGGCGAGCGCAAGGCACTAACAAGTTTGTCAGTGCGTTCAGTCAGACGAGAGGAGGTACGGGTTACCGCCTGGACCTGGCTAGAAAGGGAAGCGAGCAGCGCGGTGCGGTCTTCCTCAATTTCTTGGAGCTGAAACCCCAAGCGGTCCATGGCCTTTTCCAGCGGCTGGAGCTCAGCTTGGCGACGCTGCGATTCTTGCAGCGCGCGGTGTTCGGCACTTGGCGCCGAACGAGCAGCGGAGTAGGAATGGGCCAACCAACCCATTACCGCGCCGAGGGTGAGGCCGATAAAAAGTAGCAGCACGGGCAATGTGGAAGTCATGGAACCCAGCATGGCACGTACAGCCGACACAGCCCACTATTTTTTCGAATCTCCGTTCAAAAGGCCCTCGAAGGCATCGCGGGCACGGCGCAGGTTGGAGCGCACGCCGGGCTTCTCATGCTCTTTCGGGGTGGATTCCACGTTGAGGGCAGCGTCGAGGGAATTGGAGTTGCCGTCCGCGGCTACGTCCGCCACTGCGCCTTCTGGGGCTGCGTAGTCCGGCATTTTAAGCCACGCCTCGCGCTTATAGCGCCCTTGTTCCTCCGTATAACGGCCGATGAGGTAGCCAGCTACGGTGGAAAAGTCCAGCTCCGCGGCGGTCTTTTCGCCCGACTGGAGCTTCATCATATCTTGGCTGTAGCGATAGGCCACCGCGAACATCGCGGCTGCCGGAACCGCGAGGAAACCTCCCACCAGGCCAAATAGCGCAGAGCCTACGGTCACAGAAACCAAGACGATGACGGGGTGCAGGTCCATGGCCTTGGACTGCAGCCAAGGGGAAAGGACATTTCCCTCCAGCTGTTGGACCAGCAAGACCAGTCCAAGAACGAGCAAGGCCTTGGTAATACCAAGGGACACCAGTGCGATGGTGACGGAAAGGGCACCGGCCACAATTGCACCGACGAAGGGGATAAAGCCGGCGATGAAGGTGATGATTGCCAAAGCCATGGCCAGGGGGACGCCGATGAGGGCGAGGCCGATGCCGATAAAGACGGCGTCGACAAGCGAGACAACTGCCTGCGCACGAATAAAGCCTCCAAGCGTGGTCCATGCGCGGGTGAGTAGCTCAGTAAGGTGCCAGCCGGCGCGTTTACCGGTGGCATCGCGCAGCCAGGGGAGGAACTTGGCGCCGTCCTTGAGGAAGAAGAAGGTCAGCACCAACACAATGAAGAGGGTGACCAAGATGGAGGTAGCGGTGCCGATACCGGTAAAGACGGAACCCGCGATGGCGCCAGCGCGCTGCTGCAGCCAGGAAGCCGCTTCATCGATGTAGCTGCTCATATCCTCGCTATCGAGGTTGAGGGGTGGGCCCTGTGCCCAGAGCTGCAGGCTTTGGATGCCGGAGACCGTCTGCAAGTACAAAGAGCGGGATTGGCGCATGAAGTCCGGGGCAACGAAGGAAATGAGTCCACCCACTGCCGTGAAAGAAACCAAAATGGTTACGGCAGCCGCCAACGCGGCGGGGAGGCCAATGCTGCGCAACTTCTTAGCCACTGGGGCTAGGACGGTGCAGATGATGAGGGCCAAAAGCACTGGCAAGATGCCCTGCCAGAAATTGCCGAGCAAGCGGTAGAGGGCGTAGAGGAAAACGCAGATGATGAGCAGGCGGACCGCCCATAGGGACGCAGACTTAACTACCTCGCCGGCAATGACAGAGCGATCTACCTGATCGCCCGGTGGATGTGGCGATACATCCTCCAGCTTGCTGGTATCGAAGCTTTCATCAAACTTATCGCCCAGGCCCGTCTTGGGAGCCTCGGGCAGCGGTTGGTTATCAGAACTCACCCCACCATCTTGCCTTAAAAGAAGGTGGGTGAGTTAGGATTGGCCCCGTGAGTCTTACACTAGGAATCGTCGGCCTGCCCAACGTGGGCAAGTCCACATTGTTTAATGCCCTGACCCGTTCCGAGATCCTGGCGGCGAACTACCCGTTTGCCACCATCGAGCCCAACGTGGGCCTGGTGGAGCTGCCGGACTCCCGCCTGACCCACCTGGCGGAAATGTTTAACTCGGAGCGTATCCTGCCCGCTACCGTGTCCTTCGTGGATATTGCCGGTATCGTCTCTGGCGCTTCGCAGGGTGAAGGCATGGGTAACGCCTTCCTAGCCAATATCCGTGAGGCAGATGCCATCTGCCAGGTGGTGCGCGCTTTTTCCGATGACAATGTCATCCACGTTGATGGCAAAGTTGACCCGCGCAATGACATCTCCGTTATTAATACCGAGCTCATCCTCGCGGACCTCCAAACCATCGAAAAGGCTCTGCCGCGCCTTGAAAAAGATGCGCGCAAGAATAAGGACCTGGCTGCTGAGGTGGAAGCCACCAAGAAGGCGCAGGAGATTCTAGAAGATGACCGCACCCTCTTCGCAGCAGCTAAGGAGGGCGAGATTGACCTCTCGCTCGTGCGCGATCTGCACTTGATGACGGCAAAGCCTTTCCTCTATGTCTTTAACTCGGACGAGGCCGTGCTTACCGACGACGCAAAGAAGGAAGAGCTTCGCCAGCTCGTCGGCCCGGCCGAGGCCGTGTTCCTTGACGCCCAGACAGAAACTGAGCTGCTTGAGCTGGAAGTAGACGAAGCGCGCGAATTGCTTGAGTCCGTGGGCCAAGATGAGCCGGGGTTGGCTACTTTGGCCAAGGCGGGTTTTGCCACGCTGGGCCTGCAGACCTATCTCACCGCCGGTGAGAAGGAAGCCCGCGCGTGGACCATCAAGCAGGGCTCTGCCGCCCCGCAAGCTGCCGGCGTTATCCACACTGACTTTGAAAAGAAGTTCATCAAGGCCGAAATCGTTTCCTATGATGACCTAGTAGCCGCTGGCTCTATGGCCGAAGCTCGCGCTCACGGCAAGGTCCGCCAAGAAGGCAAGGACTACATCATGCAAGACGGCGACGTGTGCGACTTTAAGATCGGCGGTTAATTCCGCGTCTTCTAAGTCTTGGGCCTCCTAACGGAGAAGGCACTGCCCGCGCAGGCGGAGAAATTGTAGCGATTGAGAATCTTCCGCGTTATTGTGGGCGGCATACTCAAATAATAGGAGGTCACATTATGGCTGAACTAGACAACAAGATTATTGCTGTTATCGCTACCGATGGTTTCGAAGACTCTGAGCTGACTTCTCCGCTGGAGGCCGTGAAGAACGCTGGTGCTACCGTGCGCGTCATCGCCCCTAAGTCCGGTACTATTACCGGCAAGAAGGGCACGGAGATTTCCGTTGACGCCGTTACCGCTGATTCAACCGGCGAGTCTTTCGATGGCATTATCTTGCCTGGCGGTACCGACAATGCCGACCTGTTGCGCTTGGACAAGGCCGCAGTAGAAATCGTGCGCAACCACATGAGCAAGGATCTCCCGCTTGGTGCTATCTGCCACGGTGCATGGATCTTGGCCGATGCTGAAGCTCTTAAGGGTCGTACCTTGACGTCCTTCCCCTCCTTGCAGACCGACCTGCGCAATGCGGGCGCCACGTGGGTAGATGAGGAAGTCCACTGCGATCAGGGCTTGGTGTCCTCCCGTACTCCCGATGACCTGCCAGCCTTTAATGCCAAGCTGGTTGAGGAGTTTGCAGAGGGCCAGCACTAAAGCTCCTCGGTTACACGCCATGGGTATCACCCGTGGCTTTTTTGATCTTGCGCCAGAGTTCCTACCCCTATAAGGTTTTAGTTTCCTGAAGGGGAGTAGTTCCCTCGGTTAATTCCGAGATGACTGGTCGACATACTGGCGTTTAGCCCGGCCAGCCAGCGCCCGCAGTGCCCGCGGCCGTGAACGAGACCTTCGGTCCGCAACCGAACCGAAGGGAGAAGTGACTATGTCCTCCATGGGCTCAGAGCAGCGCATTCTTGAGCGCTTCATGCAGCTATCCATCGCCGCCGCTGTGGCTACCATCATCCTTAAGGCCTTGGCCGCGTGGTTTACCGGCTCGGTGGGCTTCCTATCTGATGCTCTCGAATCCGTAGTGAACCTCGTGGCGGCCGTCGCCGGTTTTTATGCCCTCCGGATTGCTGCCAAGCCGGCCGATGATAACCACCAGTTTGGCCATGGCAAAGCGGAGTACGTCTCCGCCTTGGTGGAGGGCGCGATGATTTTCATTGCGGCCGGCATGATCATCTATACGGCCATCCAGCGCTTCTTTATTCCGCAGCCGATTGCTGAGGCAGGCTGGGGCTTGGCATTATCTACGCTCTCGTCTGTGCTTAACCTGGCGGTGGGTATCGCGCTCATCCGCGCCGGCAAGCGCTACCGTTCTGCCACCTTGGATGCGGATGGGCATCACCTGCTTACCGACGTCTGGACTTCCGTCGGCGTCCTTGTCGGTATCGCCGCCGTTTATTTAACTGGCTGGATGTGGCTAGACCCTGTAGTAGCCCTCGCTGTGGGTATCAATATCTTGTGGACTGGTTACACCCTCCTGCGCGATTCCGTGAGCAGTTTGCTTTCTGAAGCACTTCCCGCGGATGAGCGCCAGCAGATTCGCCAGCTGCTGGCCCGGTTGGAAAAGGAGCAATCGGTTACCTTCACGGACCGGCGTACTGTCGCTTCCGGCCGTCAGCGCTTGGTCTACCTGACCATGGAGGTGCCAGGAGAGTGGAGCGTTATGCATTCCCACGAGGTTGCTGACGTCGTGGAAATCGCCCTAGATGAGCTGTATCCAGGCTGCAGTGCGTTCATTCACGTGGAGCCGGCGGGCGTGGAAAACCGCCGCCCGTACCTATTTCGCTAGGCCTTAACTTTCTAAGTTTTCGGGCGGTCACTGTGGCTGATTTTTTAGACCGACATGTGTGTAGACCCGTTCGAGTGAATAGGGCCTGTACATAACCTGTGCTTTTCCGCAGAAAGCATACACCCTTCTGAAAGAACTCTGTGGGTTTAGTGGCACCGCCTTTTGGGGGTGGGGTAAGTCTTGAATGATTTGGAGAAAGTCGAGGGTGTTGACTACGGCGCTGCGGGGTCGTGAAACGACATCTATTTTTTAGATTCGGGCCATTTATGGTACAGAATTCTTAACGTTATGAAAATGTTATTGATTGCTCTGAGCTGCATGAAGTCTTCTCTGGGTGAATAAAACGGCAAAAATTTCTTGCTGGCGGTCGAAAAATTTTGAATTCTCCGTATGGTGGTTGTTACACCAAGCAAATAGCGATTCTCACCCCCGCATTCCACATGTGGGGGCAAGAATATGTCCTTTTGATTGGCTGAAGAGAGCTATACCAATAGCAGAAAGGATTTACTGACAATGGGTAAGAACATCAAGGATCTGTTTAACGCAACCGCATACGACAAGGACGGCGAGAAGCTGGGCAACGTTAACGAGGTATTCGTTGATGACCAGTCCGGCCAGCCTACCTTCGTTGAGGTTAACCACGGCCTGTTCGGTATGAACTCCAGCCTCGTTCCGCTGCGCGGCCACGACTTCTCCGGCGATGACCTGAAGCTGGGCTTCTCCAAGGACCGCATCAAGGACGCCCCAGACTTCGATTCCGATAAGCCGCTGACCCCAGAGGCACAGTCCGATATCTTCAAGCACTACGGCCTGGATAATGCACAGGACGTTACCGATTACAAGGACTCCAACCTGGACTCCAAGCGCGACGTTCAGGCTGGCGCTGACAAGGACCACAACTTGGCCGCAGGTGCCGGCGTTGCTGGCGCTGGTGCAGGCGCTGCTGGTGCACACGCTAACGAGAAGAAGGAAGCTACCCACACCACTGATGCGGCTGCTGCTGAGCGTAAGGCTGGCGTTGCCGATAACGCTGCTTCCAAGAACACCGCAGCTGCGCACACCAACAATGACGGCGAGCTCATCCGTTCTGAGGAGCAGATGAACGTCAATAAGGAGCGTGTGGCTACCGGCGAGGCTCGCCTGCGCAAGTACGTTGTAACCGACACCGAGACCGTTGAGGTTCCGGTTGAGCGCGAAGAGGTCAGCGTTGAGCGCACTCCGATCAGCGCTGAAGATGCCAAGAACTACAACGGCACCATCTCCGGTGACACTGAGGAAGCTTCCGTCACCCTGCACGAGGAGCAGGTTAACGTGAACAAGGAAACCGTTCCGGTTGAGAAGATCAACCTGAAGAAGGACACCGTTCGCGACACCGAGACTCACACCGAGGAGCTGCGCAAGGAGCAGATCGACACCGATGGTGTTGATGGCCTCAAGAAGTAAAAGCGCATAGCTAAACGCCCGCAAGGTTTTCCTTGCGGGCGTTTATTATGTTTGAGGGCTTAAGCCTTGGCACCGATGGCTGCGGCCGAGTCAGAATCCATAATGTCTTTGACGCCGCTTTCTGCTGCGTCCCAGGTTGCCTTGTCTTGGATGCCGGCACGTTTAGCAACGACGGTGGCGCATAGTACCTGTCCGGTGACGTTGAGTGCAGTGCGTCCCATGTCAATAATCGGCTCAATGGCCAGCAGGAGACCGACACCAGCCAGCGGAAGGCCAAGTGTAGATAGCGTCAGCGTGAGCATAACCGTTGCGCCTGTGGTGCCTGCGGTAGCAGCGGAACCAATGACGGAAACAAAGATGATGAGCAGGTATTGGGTGAAGTCGAGGTTAATGTCGTAGAACTGGGCAACAAAGATGGCTGCGATGGCCGGGTATACGGAGGCGCAGCCGTCCATCTTGGTGGTTGCTCCTAGCGGAACGGCAAAGGAAGCGTATTCAGAAGGAACACCCATGGCCTTTTCGCTAAAGCGCTCGGTAGCTGGCATGACACCCATGGAAGAACGGGTAACAAAGCCCAGCGAGGTGACCGGCCAAACGCGCTTATAAAAGCCCATGACTGGAATCTTGTTGAACTTCAGTACGGCGGGGTAGACCACGACAAAAACCAGACCAAGGCCCACGTACATGGCCAGCACAAACTTGCCCAGCGAGCCCAAGGCGTCCCAGCCGTAGGTTGCTACTGCCTTACCGATAAGGGCGGCGGTGCCAATCGGTGCAAGGCGGATGATCCACCACAAGATGATCTGGATGACCTTGAGGAAGGACTCGGTAAAGTGCAGGAATGGCTCGGCGGACTTGCCGGTCTTGACCGCGGCGATACCGATGGCCAGGGAAATGACAAGCAGTTGTAGCGCGCCAAAGCTGAGGGATACTTCGCCGTCGGAAAGCGAGGCAGAAAGGCCTACGAAGTTCTGCGGCAGAAGCTGCTCAAAGAACGCGGTCCACGAGCCGACGTGGGAAGGATCCTGTGCAGTGGCGGCATCGACGCTCGTGCCGACGCCCGGCTTCATAATGACGGCAACGAAAATGCCCATCAAGACAGAGAAGAATGCGGTAATGGCGAACCACACCAGTGTGGAAATCGCCAGGGAAGCAGCGTTAGCTACCTTGCGCAAATTGGCGACAGAGGTAACAACAGCGGCGAAGATCAGCGGCGGGATCATCACCTTGAGCAGCTGGACGTAGGCGCTACCGACTCCCGTGAGCAGGGTGGTCAACCAACCGGGATTGTCTGGGTCAGTATCCATTCCGGAGGCGATGAAACCCAAGATGAGGCCGATGACAAGGCCGGCAATAACTTGCGCGCCGAATCCTGTGGCCCAGCCTGGGAGCCTAGAGCGCGAAGATTCCTGTTGAGACATAAAGGTTCCTTTGAAAATAAAAATGGACAGATCGGACTAGTTTTCAGATACTGTCCTGTTCAACTTCAACTTCGCTCAGTTTATTCCTTCGACGTCTTTAGGCACAAGACGTGGGGATTCTCCCGTGGCTGCGACCTCATCCTTCGCGCTCACCGGGTGGCTTCTTAATACCTGGGGTTCTTTTCCCACTGAGCGCGAGGGGGAGGAGGAATTGCGGTGTGCGCCCTCGGCGCTCACCAGAGCGGGGTGGAAGCATCACCTTTACGCTGCTAGTGAGCGCGAAGGGCGGAGGGGGGAAGGGCGGAGCGCGAGGTGCAGAGCGAGGAGGGGCTGCGATTTCTGGAATACTGGCGGCATGAAAATCCTCGTGACTGCATTTGACGCCTTCGGCGGAGAAAGCATTAACCCTACAGAACAAGCGCTGGAGCTATTACCAGAGGAGGTTGGGGGAGCGGAGCTTGTCAAGACGGTGATTCCGACCAAGTTTGGGGAATCCCTGCGCCGAGTAATTGCACTCGCAGGGGAATCATCAGTCGATGCAATTGTGTGCTTGGGACAGGCAGGCGGCCGGAAACATATCACCCCGGAGCGAGTCGCCATTAATGTGATGGATGCCGAGATTCCTGATAACGCGGGTTATCAGCCAGTGGATGTACCGGTCGTAGAGGGTGGCCCAGCGGCGTATTTTTCCACGCTACCGGTAAAGGAAATGGTCGCGGCGATGGATGATTGTCCGGCGCGGGTGTCGAATACGGCGGGGACTTTCGTGTGCAATCAGCTCCTGTATGGTCTCCTGCATCACTTCGCGGGGACGGAGGTGCGCGCGGGATTTGTGCATGTTCCCTATATTCAGGAGCAGAACAAAGCGGATAAGCCCATGATGGCGCTAGCTGAGATAGTCGAGGGGATAAAGCAGGCACTCTGGGCGGTGCAGGCTAGTTAGGGTAGCCTTTGTGGCTTTTTGGACCAGCGAAATATAGATTTATGGATATGTCTCGCTTTAGCCCTCTCAACTGGCCGGTTGTGCGCCAGCTGCGCAGCGGCGATCCCTTTGGCAGGGACGTCAATACGCAGTCTCAAAAGAGCAAGGATAAACATGGACGCACCGTGGAAGCGGACCGCGTGGTGCAGTCAGTGTGCCCGTACTGTGCGGTCGGTTGCTCGCAGCGCGTGTATGTCAAAGATGACCGTGTCATCCAGGTAGAGGGTGATCCGGATTCGCCCATTTCTCGTGGGCGCTTGTGCCCGAAGGGATCTGCGTCGGAGCAGCTCATTAACTCCGCTACGCGCCTGACCAAGATTAAGTACCGCGCGCCTTACTCTTCGCAGTGGCAGGACCTTGATGAAGATACCGCGATGGAAATGATCGCGGATCGTTTCCTTGAGGCTCGCCGCAACGGTTGGCAGGATGTCGACGATGAGGGACGTACCCTCAATCGCACGATGGGCATCGCCGGTCTCGGCGGTGCGACCTTGGACAATGAGGAAAATTACCTTATTAAGAAGCTGTTTACCGCAGCCGGTGCGATACAGCTCGAGAACCAGGCGCGTATATGACACTCCGCCACCGTTCCTAGTCTAGGAACTTCGTTTGGCCGCGGCGGCGCAACCCAACCGCTGCAGGATATGGCGAATGCGGACTGCATCGTCATTGAGGGTTCTAATATGGCCGAGTGCCACCCAGTGGGATTCCAGTGGGTAGTAGAGGCCAAAAAGCGTGGGGCACGCATCATTCACGTGGATCCGCGCTATACGCGTACGTCCGCGTTTGCGAATCGCCACATTGGTATTCGCGGTGGCACGGATGTCGTGCTATTGGGTGCAGTGATTAATTATCTGCTGGAAAATGAGCTGTACTTCCATGACTATGTGGTGGCGTATACCAATGCGCCGATGATTATCTCGGAGGACTACCAAGACACCGAGGATCTAGATGGTTTGTTCTCTGGCTATGACCCAGAGACCGGAAAATACGTCACGGATTCGTGGCAGTACGTGCAGAAGCCCAAGGGTGCGTCGTGGAATGTGGAACGCGATGAATCGCTGGAGCATCCTAATTCGGTTTTCCAGATTCTCAAGCGCCATTACGCACGCTATACGCCTGAGATAGTGGAGGAGACCTGCGGTATTGCGCAAGAGGACTTCTACTACCTTGCGGAGTCGATTGCGCAGAATTCCACGCCGGATCGCACCACGTGCTTTGCTTATGCTTTGGGCTTTACTCAGCACACTTTGGGCGCACAGTTCATCCGTACCGCAGCCATCTTGCAGCTGCTGACCGGTAATGTGGGCCGACCAGGCTCGGGCATTATGGCGTTGCGTGGACACGCGTCTATTCAGGGGTCTACCGATATTCCGACGCTGTTCCATTCGCTGCCGGGGTATTTGCCGATGCCGAGCGTCGAGAAGCAGAGCTGGCCGGAGTTCGTGGATGGCATCCGTAATGAGTCGCAGAAGGGCTTCTGGCAGATCGGTGAGAACTATGCGGTCTCGCTGATGAAGTCCTACTGGGGCGATGCAGCGACCAAGGAAAACGGGTGGGGTTATGACCTCATGCCGCGTATTTCTGGTGCGCATTCGACCTATGAAACGCTCATGGCAATGCTGGATGAGCAGGTGGAAGGCTATTTTGTCTTCGGCCAGAATCCGGCAGTGGCGCAGTCTAATGGCGGCATGCAGCGCCGTGGTTTGGCGGCGCTAAAGTGGCTGGTTGTGCGCGATTTCCAGGAGATTGAGACTGCCTCGTTCTGGAAGGATTCGCCGGAGATTAAAAACGGCGAGCTCAAGACCGAAGATATCGGTACCGAGGTTTTCTTGATGCCGGCGGCAACCCACGTGGAAAAGGCCGGTACCTTCACCCAAACCCAGCGCATGTTGCAATGGCGTTTCCAGGCGGCACCGCCGCCAGGTGATGCCAAGAGTGACCTGTGGTTCTTCTACCAGTTGGGCAAGAAGATTAAGGAGCGTCTGCGCGATTCCACTGATCCGCGAGATCTGCCTTTGCAGAAGGTCACGTGGGATTATGTGGAAACCGAGGAAGGTGAGCCGAATTCTGAGGACGTCCTCAAGGAGATCAATGGTTATTACCTTGAGGGCCCGAAGAAGGGCGAGCTTTTGCCTGCCTTCGTGGAGATGAAAAATGATGGCAGCACCTCGGGTGGCTGCTGGATCTACACTGGCGTGTTTAAGGATGGTATTAATCAGTCCGCCCGCAAGGTTCCTGGTTCGGAGCAAAATGAGGTTGCTCCGGAGTGGGGCTGGGTGTGGCCGGCAAACCGCCGCCTGCTCTACAACCGCGCTTCGGCGAAGCCGGATGGCACTCCGTGGTCGGAGCGCAAGAAGTATGTGTGGTGGGATGCTGACAAAGGAAAGTGGGTTGGCGATGACGTGCCGGACTTCCCGGTTACTAAGGCCCCTGACTACAAGGCTCCGGTCGACGCCGTGGGGCCGGACGCCCTCGATGGCACCGATGCCTTCATCATGCAGGCTGATGGCCGCGGTTGGCTCTTTGCGCCGACCGGGCTTTCCGACGGCCCTTTGCCCACCCACTATGAGCCGCACGAGTCCCCGGTACACAATGTGCTGTACAAGCAGCAGCAGTCGCCGACGCGTCTGACCATTAAGCGTCCAGATAACCTGTCGCGTCCAGAGCCGGGCGAGCCGGGCTCTGAGGTTTTCCCGTTCGTCTTTTCCACGTATCGCCTCACGGAGATGTACACCTCGGGTGCGATGTCACGCCGCTTGCCGTATCTGGCGGAGTTGCAGCCGGGCCTATTCTGCGAGGTTGATAAGGCCTTGGCAGAAAAGCGTGGGCTAGAAAATGGAAAGTGGGCCACCATCGTCTCGCCTCGCGGCGTGATTGAGGCGCAGGTCTTGGTCACTGACCGTATGCAGATGATGAAGATCAATGGTGAGGAGTTCCACCAAATTGGTTTGCCGTATCACTATGGCGAGTCCGATTCCACAGCCGTAGCTGGCGATGGTGCCAATGATTTGCTGGGCCTCACGCTGGAGCCGAACGTATTCATTCAGAATTCCAAGATCGGTGCCTGCGATATCCAGCCGGGGCGTCGTCCGCGTGGTGAGGCCCGTGTGGAGATGCTCAAGGAATACCAGAAGCGTGCGCACCTGAACCTAGATTCCGGCAATGATCTACTCACCGTGGATGATTCCTTCACCTATAATCCAGAGCCGCAGCAGCCCGTGGATGCGGACACACCCGGCGAGAAGGGCGAGGAAAGCGAAGAAGGTAAGTAAATGACAAATCTACTGACCGAGAACGCGAGCCGGCACGGCTACGATAAGTACCGCCGCATGGCCTTTTTTACCGATACCTCCATTTGTATTGGTTGTAAGGCCTGCGAGGTGGCGTGCAAGGAGTGGAACCGCAATCCGGTCGAAGGCTATGACGTCACCGGTGATTCCTATGACAACACCGGTGCGCTGGGCGCTAATACTTGGCGGCACGTGGCCTTCGTGGAACAAAATAATGACCGTATCGAGCACGCCCGCGAGGAGGGAAAGAAGCTCATTTCTTTGGGCATGCCTTCGGTCGGGGCGCAGCCGCAGGAAGTTGATACCACTCCGCCGGATACCGATACCTTCCGGTGGCTGATGTCCTCGGATGTCTGCAAGCACTGCACGCATGCAGGTTGCCTCGATGTCTGTCCTACCGGCGCACTGTTTCGCACCGAGTTTGGCACTGTGGTAGTGCAAGATGACGTGTGCAATGGCTGCGGGACATGCGTAGCCGGTTGCCCGTTCGGTGTCATTGAACGCCGCGATGATGGCGGTGTGGCGCTGAAATATGACAAGACCGCCACGGTGGATTACGTCGATAATTCCCATGCTGGCGTCAACGTGTTGAAAAAGCTCAAGCAGCTTGCCCCGCAAGGCCCGGACCATACACCGGGCGAGGCGATGCCGATCAAGAACTTGGGCGTGGCCCAGAAGTGCACTATGTGCTACGACCGGCTGAAGCAGGGCGAGCAGCCAGCGTGTTCTAAGACCTGTCCGACGGATTCCATCCAGTTTGGCCCTTATGAGGAGATGGTGGCAGCCGCCAAGGAACGCGTGCGGGTACTGCACGAGCAGGGGATTACTGAAGCCCGGCTTTATGGTGCTAATCACGATGATGGTGTGGGCGGAACCGGATCCATCTTCTTGCTTTTGGATTCGCCAGAGGTCTATGGACTTCCGCCAGATCCACGCGTGCCGACGGCGGATTTGCCGCAGATGTATAAGACCGCAGTGAAGGCCATCGGCGGCATGGCGCTGGCCGTGGCCGGTTCCTTCCTGATTGGGGGACGTAAATGAGCAACTTTGATGAGTACCGCCCGCCGCAGCCGGAGCGTCGTAACCGCTACCGGAAATTTGATGGCACCAAACCTAAAAAGAAGCGCAAGCGCCCGGGCGCGGGCGCGCAGGATGGCTCCAAAGAAGAGCGCATGGCGCAGGATTTCGAGTTCTCGTCCTACTACGGCCGCCCAGTAGTTAAGGCGCCGCCGTGGGAATGGCCAATCGGTGCGTATCTCTTCTTGGGCGGCGTCAGTGGCGGATCGGGGCTTTTGGCCGCCGGCGCACAGGCCGTAGGCAATGCACCGCTGCGTCGTACCACCCGCCTTTCTGCCTTTGGCGCGGCGGCCGCGGGATCAGTCTTTTTGATTCTAGATTTGGGCCGCCCGGAGCGCGCGCTGAATATGTTCCGCGTCTTCAAGGTGACCTCGCCGATGTCTCTGGGATCGTGGATCCTGTCGGGCTTTGCGAGCGCGGCCGCGCTGCCGGCCGCAGCGGAAGTGGATGCAGCGACTGGACATAAGCTGCCCCTGCCTAAGTTCGTGCGCACGGCGCTGCAGAAAGCTGGTGGACCGGCAGGCGCAGTCGCGGGAGTGCTCGGTGGTCCGCTAGCGGGATATACCGCGGTATTGCTGTCGAATACCTCGAACCCGGTGTGGAATGACATGAAAAAGCACCTGCCGTATGTCTTCGTTTCCTCGGCAGCGGCGGCGTCATCAGGAATGGCTATGGTGACCACCCCGGTCGAGCACGCAGGTCCTGCCCGCGTGTTGGGCATGGCCGCCGCGGCCAGCGATCTAGCGGCGACCAAGGTCTTGGAAGAAGGCATGGAGCCGGAGCCGCGCGAGGAGCTGCACGAGGGAAAGCCGGGCATGCTGATGAAGGCTTCGGAATACCTCATTGCGGCCGGTGGCGTGGGGAGCATGCTGGCTGCGGCCACAAAGTCCCGCGCGGTATCGGTGGCCGCGGGGCTATCGCTATTGGCGGGATCGGCGTGCACCCGCTTTGGTGTGCTCAACGCCGGCCTAGAAGCAGTGAAGAATCCGGAGACTACCATCGGGCCGCAAAAGCGCCGGGCGGAAAAGCGCCGGCGCGAGCAGGGCCTCGACCACGATGTGGTGAGCCCGGACTAGTCCACCTCCTGTAGGGCGGGAGCGAGTTCCGCGCCGATATCTTTCCTGCGTTGTTGCTCGGCTGCGGAGCAATAAAACTGCCGGTCGGTGGACCCGAAGGGGAGGGGAGCATGCGCTTGGCGATGCTCCCTCCGGTTGCACACCCCATCAACCCCAGCGCGGCTAGGGGCGCTGGGGAGGAGAAAATTTAGGCCTTGATATAAGCATCGCCCGTGCACTCGGTGGTGTGGCCGATGACGGGGTAGCCGGGGACCTCGCCGATGAGGAGGAGTCCGCCGGAAGTTTGGGCGTCGGCAAGCAGCACCAGCTCTTCCTCGCTCAAGGAGGTTTCCAGGTGTGGGCGTACCCAGTCGAGGTTGCGGCGGGAGCCACCGGGGATGAATCCTTCCGCCAAGGCCTCCTTCGCGCCGTCGATGGTGGGCACGGCGGAAAAGTCGAGCTCCGCGGCGATGCCAGAGGCGCGGCACATCTTATAAAGGTGGCCGAGCAGGCCGAAGCCGGTGACATCGGTGGCCGCACGCACGCCCGCCTCCACCGCGGCACGGGCGGCCTCGCGGTTCAAGGTGGTCATGGAATCGACTGCGGCTTGGGATACCTCGCCGGTGGCCTTGTGTTTATTGTTAAGGATGCCTACGCCGATGGGCTTGGTGAGGGTAATGGGCAAGCCGGGCTCGGCGGCGTCGTTGCGCATGAGCTTTTCGGGCGCGACGATACCGGTGGCGGCCATGCCATAGAGCGGTTCAGGGGCGGTAATGGAATGGCCGCCGGTAACAGAGATGCCGGCTTCGGTGGCTACGTCCATGCCGCCGCGCAAGACCTCGCGCAGCACGTCGAGTCCGAGCTTTTCATTGGGCCAGCCTACGAGGTTGATGGCGGTAACGGGGGTGCCGCCCATGGCATAGACATCAGAAAGCGCGTTGGCCGCAGCCACTCGCCCCCAATCGTAGGGGTCATTGAGCATCGGGGTGAAAAAATCCGCGGTGGAAATAACTGCTAGACCATCCTGGATTTTGACGGCCGCAGCATCATCGCCGTCATCTAGGCCCACCAGTACATTAGGGTCGGACTTGCCTATCAGGCCCTCGACGGCAGACTCAAGCTGTCCAGCGGGAATCTTGCAGGCGCAACCGCCGCCTGCGGCGAAAGAGGTGAGTTTAATTTCTTCGGTCATAGCGCCATTTTACTCATCTCCAGAGAGTATCTGGCTGCAAAGCTAGGGCGGGAACCCGCTTGCGGCGGCGTGTGGCGATAGGACAGAGGGCGCCGAGGTTTCGCCTTCGAGGGGCTTGGTGGACGTAGGGATGACAGGTGTATTGGCGCCGGGGAATGCGCGTGTAAGGTGAGCACACGGAGGCGTACGTGTCCTGGTGGGCGCCCCGGTCTTCAAAACCGGTGAGGCCGAGCATCTCGGTCTGGCAGGTTCGATTCCTGTCCGTCTCCGCCATTCGCGCGCAAGGAGGAATGCCACAGTGCCCACGCCCACCCCTGCAGCCAGCCCCGATCCCCGTCGGAATATTCCCCGCATGGATGAGCTGCTCCAGCTGCCAGAAGTAGAAACCGCGCGACAGCGCCTTGCCGAGCACACCATTCGTGCAATTGTTCAGCGCACAGTTGCCCAAGCACGCCGCGGCGAGCTGCCTATCAACGATATCCCCACAGAAATTGCGCAGCGCCTGGGTCAGCAGAGGGTGCATTCCCTGCGGCCGGTCATCAACGCCACCGGCGTCATCATCCATACCAACTTAGGGCGCGCCCCTCTTCCGAGAGCCGCAGTAGAGGCCCTTCATGACGCCGCCTCTTATACCGACGTGGAAATGGACCTTGACTCCGGCAAGCGCTCAAAAAACCGCGGAGCTGGCGCCACGGCTGCGCTGCTTGCGGCCTGTCCCGGTGCAGAAGATGCCCTCGTGGTCAATAACGGCGCCAGTGCCTTGCTCTTGGCCACTGCCGCACTCGCCCCGGGCAAAGACGTCATCATTTCGCGCGGCGAACTTATTGAAATCGGTGCGGGCTTTCGTTTGCCGGAGCTCATCGAGTCTACGGCCACGCGCCTCAAGGAAGTCGGCGCGACTAATCGCACGCATCTGGCCGATTATGAGCGCGCGCTGGGGGAAAATACTGGCGCCATTTTGAAGGTGCACCCTTCTAACTTCCGCATTGAGGGCTTTACCTCCGCAGTCGGCGTGGATGAGCTGCACCGCCTAGCAGCGCAGCACCATACTCGGTTCATTGTGGACTTAGGTTCTGGTTTGCTGAACCATGATCCCGCAGTGCCAGAGGAACCAGATATTCAGGCCCAGCTGCGCGCCGGCGCCGATATCGTCATTGCCTCCGGCGATAAGCTACTCGGCGGCCCGCAGGCAGGAATTTTGCTCGGCACCAAGGAGGCGATTGCTGCGGTGAAAAAGCACCCACTTGCGCGCGCCGTGCGTATAGACAAGCTGCGCCTCAACGCCTTGGAGGCTGCCATTTCCACGCCTTCGAATGCGGTGCAAGATGCATTGCATCTGGACCGGGAGACCCATCGCGCGCGCACGGAAGCGATAGCGGAGGCAGTCGGTGCGCATGTAGTGCCCCACGATGGCCGCGTGGGCGGTGGCGGGGCGCCCGAATACCCGCTACCCGGTTATGCAGTTAGCCTGCCAGAACACTTTGCGGAAGCACTTCGCCACCACGAACCACCGGTGGTAGCCCGGGTGCATCAGGGCAACTGCTTAGTGGATATACGCTGCGTTCCCGCAGACCAAGACGCCGTGGTCATTGCCGCGATTAAGGCGGTGGGCTAGGTGTACGTCGTTGCTACCGCCGGTCATGTAGACCATGGCAAGTCCACCTTGGTGCGCGCACTTACGGAGATGGACCCGGACCGGTGGGAAGAAGAGAAGCGCCGCGGGCTCACCATTGACCTAGGATTTGCCTGGACCACCTTGCCCTCTGGTGCAGATGTGGCTTTCGTGGACGTGCCTGGCCATGAAAAATTCTTGGGCAATATGCTTGCCGGCGTAGGCCCGGCCCCAGTGGTCCTTTTCGTGGTGGCAGCTGATGAGGGGTGGCAAGCCCAGTCCACCGATCATCGCGATGCCTTGCGGGCACTGGGCGTAGAGCATGGAATTATCGTACTTACCCGCAGCGACCGCGCCACCGTAGATCGCACCGCCGAGATCCGTGCGGAGCTGGCAGATACCCCGCTTGCCGACGCCCCCATTATCCCCGTCTCCGCCCCTACCGGCGAAGGCATTGCAGAGCTGCGGCGGGCGCTGGATGATGTGCTTGCTGAAGTACCTGCTCCCGATCCGACAGCCCCAGTGCGCCTGTGGATCGACCGTGCGTTTAGCGTAAAGGGAGCGGGCACCGTGGTCACCGGAACACTCGCCGCGGGCAGCTTGCGCGTAGGCGATAGCCTGCAGGTGGTGACAGCTGAGGGCGAAAAGACGGTGGAGATTCGGGGACTGCACAGCGAAAATCGTGCACAGGAATCCCTTGGCCCTGTCACCCGCGCGGCCGTCAACCTGCGGGGAGTAGATGCCGCCGAGATTCATCGCGGCGACGTAGTGCTGAGCCTGGGCGCATGGCGACTGGTGGAGCACCTCGATATTCGCCGCACCTTTGGCGCCGAGCTCGATGGGCTGCCGGATAACCTCGTCGTCCATACCGGAACCGCCGGGGTAGAGGGCCACTTGCGGCCCCTTTCGTCCGATTTCGCGCGCCTTAGCTTGGCTCATCCGTTGCCCCTTCAGCTCCTCGACCGCTTCGTCGTCCGCAGCCCCGGCGGCCGCCACGTCGTCGCCGGGGTAGAAGCAGTAGATCTTCGCCCGCCAGAGCTTAACCGTCGCGGTGCCGCTCGCCGCCGCGCAGAAGAACTCAGCGCGCAGGAGTCATTTAGGGATCCTGCCTCCTATCTGCGGCGCGTCGGCTACGCCCTCCTAGAAGACCTCGCCCGCGATGGCTTCGATACTGCCGCGCCACCCGCAGGCATCATCGCCTTCCGCGAGTGGTGGATAGCCGCTTCCCAGGTAACACGGTGGAAGGAAGCACTCAACGATGCTCTGCATGCCCACGCTGCCGCACATCCCTTGGCGCAGGGAATGCCTCGCAAGGCGGCCATGGATGCCCTCGGCCTGCGCGACGAAGGATTGCTAGGGCTTGCGATCGCCGCTGCGAAAGCAGAAAGCAGTGAGGGAGTGCTTCGCTTGCCTGGGCAACGGGTGGATCTCGGCGCGGCTGAGCAGGGCATTGCTGTTATCGAGAAGAGACTTAAAGCGTCACCCTTTGCGGCACCAGAGGCAGATGATTTGGCAGAGCTGGGTCTGGGGTCCAAGGAGCTTGCTGCCGCTGAGCGCGCCGGGCGCCTGTTGCGTCTTCAGCACAGCATCGTGCTTTTGCCCTCGGCACCAGAGGAAGCGCGTCGGTACTTGGCCGAGCTGGAACAGCCCTTCACGCTTTCTGCTGCCCGCCGGGCCTTGGGGACGACGCGACGGGTAGCCATTCCGCTCCTGGAATATTTAGATGCCCAGCGGATTACTCGCCGCGGGGAGGGAGGCTGCAGAACCTTGCGCTAGCAAGGACACTTTGGCGGGGCCGGTAGCTATTTGCGGTGGTTTCCTCCGCGGTGGTGGGAAGTCTCGCGTGCTACGCGCCGAGCCCGCACGCGCGCGGATTCGGAAGAATAACGGCCTGGTTCCTCGGCTACCGGGAGCACGCGCCAACTAAAACTCTGCTCGCCTGGGACAGAGGAGACCAATTCTGCAAGCTTGGCGCTGGCTTTAGGCGGCGTGGCCGAGTGAGCAGTTTGTTGTGGCGAAGCCGTCTGGGAAGGCGCAGCGGGTGCGGCTGGCTGCGCGTGCGGTCCTTGCGGACGACGCGAGCCCGTGGGAAGTGCAGTGACGATGGTCTCGCCGGATACTGTGTGATCCCAGACTTCGGGCTGTGTGGGCATGGATGCAGGTGCGGCGGCAGGAATTGCAGGTTGGGGAGCAGGCACGCGCAATGGTGGGACGGCGGGGGAGAAGATTTCCTCGGTGGTGGCCGTATCAGCGGGGATATCGACTGCAAGCATGCCGTGGCTCGTGTAGGCACGGGCGGACAGCCCCGCTCCGGAGGCACTAGCAGCCTCGAATGCGGCACGCAGACCAGGCAGCGAGGCGATATCGCCGCAGGGGCCGAGAACCATATCGTCGCAGGTAGCCACAGCCGTACCGGAAAGGTCTTCCAGGGTAACGAAGAATTGTTGCGTACCCATGCACTGAAGCTGGGGTGAGGAAAGGTCGCCGGCGGCGACGTCGATAAGCACGCCTCGTCCACCGGCTAGCAGCGCGGTTCCTTGGGGCTGGTCATTGACCGGAACCATCCACGGCCACATGCCGAGGGACACGGCAACCTCCACCTTGCCGTCTACTACTTCCACTGTGGCACTAGTCTGTGGCTGGGCAAACGAGTTTTTCAAACGCTCTAGGGCGGGATATTCCGCGGCTTCTACCTCATCCAAAAAACCTAAAAAGCCGAAGTCTGAGCGGATGCGCCAGCCGTTGGTGTAGGTATCGGGCTCTAGGGAGACATCGACAAGCGCTGCGTGCTCGGCCACGCCGGGGATGCTCAACGCGGTGCCCAGCACGGGGTGCTCAAGGACTGCGACATGCTCCACGCCGAAGTAACTAGTCGCGAGCGGGTAAAGCGCCATAGAAAGTCACTCCCAAGGTTTAAGGCCGGTAAACAATGCTGGACCTATTTTACGCATATGGGGGTAAGGCTGATGCCAGCTTTATATCCAGCGAGTTTTTATTAATGTGTAGACAGCTCTTTCAAAGTGACGCCTGAAAATAGAATAGGAGTAGAACCATCTCTTCTTCACCGTCTTCTTCATCCCGCCCTGTGCGCGGGGTAAATAGCTCGGAAGAAAGTAAAAAACGCACCCGTAACGCCAAGCGCATTCTCAAAGACATTATGTACCCGCATAATATCCACCCTGCGCTGGTGCCGGGCGTTTCCATTGAGGATCAGAAGGTTAAATATGGAGTGGATAAGCCGATCCTTGTGGCGGTCGGCGGCCTGGTCATGGCCTTCGTCATTTGGGGTGTGGTTGCGCCCGAGCAAGTCTTTGATGCCTCTTCGGCCGCGCTGGATTGGGTAATGCGCAACTTGGGTTGGATTTTTACTGCCTTGGCTACGTTCCTGATGTTTTTGCTCCTCATCTTGGCCTTTTCCAAGTACGGAAAGATTCCACTGGGGCTCGATGGGGAGAAGCCAGAGTTTTCCACGGTGAGCTGGGCTGCGATGCTCTTTGGTGCTGGCATTGGTATCGGCATTATTTTCTTCGGCCCCTTCGAACCGCTGAGCTACTACCTTTCGCCGCGGCCAGGCGCGTACGAGGCAGCTAGCGATAAAGCCATGCTTGGGGCAATGGCTCAGGCCGCAATGCACTGGGGATTTAATGCTTGGGCAATCTATGCCATCGTGGGCTTGTGCGTGGCCTATGTGTCTTTCCGCCGCGGCCGCGTTCCCCTGATGAGTTCCATTTTGATGCCGCTTTTCGGCAATCGTTCTACGGATTCCCTGCCGGCGCGCATCATCGACGGCCTGGCCATTATTGCCACGCTCTTTGGTACCGCCGCGACCTTGGGCATTGGTGCGCTGCAGATCGGCCGCGGCGTGGAATTGGTTAGCGGCTGGTCCACCACCGGCAATACTGCGGCGCTGGTCATTATCGTGGTGCTGTCTATCGGCACGATTTTTTCGGCCGTTTCGGGCGTGGCTAAGGGCATTCGTTGGCTCTCAAATATCAACCTGGTGCTAGCGCTTGCGCTGGCGCTGTTCTTCTTCGTGGTAGGTCCCACCGCTTTCTTGATCAACATGTTGCCGGCAGTGGTGATTGAGTATCTCGATGAAATGCCGCAGATGCTCTCTGCCAATATGGGCGAGGGCGAAGATATGGTGGCATTCCTCTCCTCATGGACCACCTTCTACTGGGCTTGGTGGGTATCGTGGTCACCGTTTGTGGGTGTTTTCGTAGCCAAGATTTCGCGCGGGCGTACCATCCGCCAATTCGTGCTTGGCGTGCTGCTTATTCCATCGGCCATCATTGTTGCTGCCTTTACCATTCTTGGTGGCACCACCATTTGGCTGCAGCGCCGCGATGGCGATATCGCCCCGGACGGCACTATTGACTCTATGCCGGCGGCAGAAGATATCTTCTTTAAGGTCCTGGACCATTTCCCAGGTGCAGAGTGGATGGCACCCATTGTCATTCTCATGCTGGTTGTCTTCTTCATTACCACGGCGGACTCCGCATCCATTGTGAACTCGCAGCTCACGCAGCGGGGTAACCCCAAGCCAAACCCTATTGTTACCGTCTTTTGGGTGGTGTGCATGGCCGGCATCGCCGTGGTCATTTTGCTCGCTGGCGGACGCAATGCGCTGCAGGGCCTGCAGAATCTTATTACGATTACCTCTCTGCCATTTGCGGTCATCATTGTGCTTATGTGTATCGCGCTGGTGCGCGAGCTGCGCCATGATCCAATCTCTATCCGTCACTTCTACGAGGATGAGGCGGTTTCTAATGCGATTGTGCGTGGCGTGCGCGATTATGGCGATAATTTTGCCTTGTCCATTGAACCGACGGAGGGGGACTATGCAACGGGCGCGCACTTTAACTCCACTGCAGCAGAGGTGACCGATTGGTACGCGCGCACGGACGAGGAAGGCCACGCTGTGGGCTATGACTACGAGACAGGCGAGTACGTGGATAATGATCCTTCTATCAAGAATGGCGAATTTATCTCTCCTGTGCCTGAGGACAAAGATGAGGGTTAATACCTGATAATTATTATCAGGTAGGGTGCCAGCTATGACTCTTAGTACCTTTGTTTTCGCCTTCGCCTTGGTGCTGCTTTCGGGGCTATCGACCTCGATTGGCGGAGCCTTGGCGGTGGGAAAGCGCCAGCCGGGCCCGGCTTTCATGGCTGCAGCTCTAGGTCTTTCGGCCGGTGTGATGCTCTACGTCTCCTTCATGGAGATTCTCCCCGAAGGCATATCCCAGCTTTCCGACGCCCTCGGGGGAGAAACCGCTGGCACCTGGGCCGCCGTCGGTGCCTTCTTTGCTGGCATTGCCGTCATTGCCATCATTGACCGGCTCGTGCCGGAAGAGATCAACCCCCATGAGCCGGCTACAACGGCCGAAGAGGCCCGCCGCAAAAAGCTGATGAAAACTGGCGTATTTACCGCCTGCGCGCTGGGGCTGCACAATTTTCCGGAAGGATTCGCTACCTTCTTATCCGGCCTAGAGTCTAAGGAAATCGCGGTGCCGGTGGCGGTGGCAATCGCCATTCACAATATCCCGGAAGGCATCGCGGTGGCCGTCCCGCTGCGGGAGGCAACCGGATCACGCACGAAGGCCTTTTGGTGGGCCACCTTGTCTGGACTGGCAGAGCCGATTGGCGCACTCATTGGTTTCGGCCTTCTCATGCCGGTTATTGGGCCGGCGACAATGGGAATCAGCTTCGCCGCCATCGCCGGCATCATGGTCTTTATCTCACTGGATGAGCTTTTGCCCACCGCCGAAGAAACCGGCGAGCATCACCATGCCATTTATGGCCTGAGCGCCGGCATGGCCGTAATGGCGGTATCGCTCATGCTATTTATGTAGCTGCTGGGCTGTGGTGATTTAAGCCTAAGCCTCCGCCTGCTTGGCAGAGGAGGCCGAGGACTCGCCAAAGGAGGCCTTGACCGCCATGACGATGGTGGCGATGACCGTGCCGAGAACCAGTCCGCAAACCATGGACATGCCGGTCTCTGCCAGCCAAGCCAGGGCGCCATTAGAAATCTTTTCGGTCACGGAAGCGATGAATTCGTGCGGCTGGTTCATGCCGAATTCGTGCAAGCCCTTGACTACGATATGGCCGCCGACCCATAGCATCGCGGCGGTGCCGATGACACCGATGATATCGAGCACAATGGGCATGCCCTTGACAAGCGCGTTGCCCACCGTGGACTTGCCATTGTGGCGCTCATTTAAGGCCATGCCAATATCGTCCATCTTGACCAATAGGCCCACGGCGCCGTAGACGCCCAAGGTCAATATGATGCCGACGAAAATGAGGGCCCCGAGTCGCATCCAGAACGGCTGGTCGATGACCTCGTTCAAGGAAATGACCATGATTTCAGACGACAAGATGAGGTCAGTGGTAATCGCGGACTTGACTAAGCTGTCTTCGGCGTCGGCACCCTTTTCTTGCACCGACTCGGTTTCTTTCTCTCGGTGGGGAAGAAGGTGGTGCAAGATTTTCTCGGCACCCTCGAAGCAAAGGTAGGTACCGCCGCACATCAAGATAGGCGTGAGTGCCCACGGGGCGATCCAGGAGAGGATCATCGCGATAGGCAAGATGATAACGAGCTTATTGATAAGCGAGCCCTTGGTGATGCGCCAAATCATCGGCAGCTCGCGCTGCGGCTTAATACCTTCGACGTATTGCGGGGTTACCGCGGCATCATCGACTACAACACCAGCGGCTTTCACCGAGGTCTTGCCCGCGAGTGCGGCCACATCGTCAACGCTGGAAGCTGCGGAGCGGGCGATCAAAGCGACGTCGTCAAGCAGCGCAAATAGGCCACCGGCCATAGATTATCCTTCTGGGGTTAGGGTAATGTCATCGGACCACGTCAAGTTTATCCCTTGATGTGCCAACCAAGCCATCGCATCGTCACCGCTGCGAGTAATGCCTTCCACTGCGGTTAGGGTGGTGTCGATCGCTTTTTCTGCCTCCTCGGCAGTAATCAAGCCAGCGGAGGTGGCGGCAGAGAGCTCATCAATATCGAGGACGGAAATGGGCTCGTCGCGCGTTGCGACCAGGTCCACATAAAGATCGCGGGTGGTCCAGAGCGCACCATCGCGCTGGATTTCGGCAACGTCGATATAAAAATCTTGGTGGACGTCTACGCCCGGACGGAAGTGAAAGATATTGGCACGCAGGTTAAGGCCGGGTAGCAGCCACGATTCTAGGTAACCAAAGCGTGGGTGATCGGCGCCGCGGGCCATGTACAGACCAAACTCGGTTTCGGTGTAGGTATCGACCTCGCGCAGGAAACCTTTGGGGTCGGTATTGGTGTAATCGATGGTATTAAAGGTCTCGCGCTTGACCGGATGGAGGTCCACCGCCATCTACTTCACCTCAAGGAAAGCGGCAGTGGGGGCGAATTTGCAGTGGGACTCTTGGGTATTAACGCCGCCGGATAGAAGCGCGATAACGGTGCCTTTGCCGGTCTGGGCGGTGCCGGACAAGGTGGTGGGGCCATCCTGGTTGATGCCATTGTTATTCAGCGGGGTGATGCCGCTGCGCAGGGTATCTAGGTTGAACCACTGCACATTCATTCCGCCCTGCTCGCGCGCGGCCGGAGGGGTGCCAAGAGCGGTAAAGAGGAAGACGGTCTCGCCGGGTTGTGCACCAGGTGCTGGCATTTCCGTGGGGCCAGGTACGGCAATGGCCGAGCCCATGGCATCGCTGGTGCCGCCGATGCAATGTGCGGAGACGGTGGGCCAATAAAACTGGCGGAAATTCGGGTTATTGCCCTCCGGCATAGCCACGCCGCCCTTGCCATCGCCGCCGCCGGCGAAGAACGCGAGGCCCGAGAGAATAGCGTTGCGAACATCCTCGGGAATCCAAGGTTGTGCCGCAAAAGCGCGGATGCGGTCCTGGGTTTCCTGATTGGGGCGGCCTAGCTCGTCGAGGGGGCTATGGGAAGAAGCCTGCTGCACCAGGATAGAAAGGTCTGGTGCAGATGCCTGCGCTGGGGCGACGAGTGGGGAGGCGAGGCCGATGAGCGCGGCCGTGGCGGCGGTAATATAACCGATGCGGCCGGATAGGCGCCAGGTGGTGCGGGCGTTGCTCACGTTATCAATTCCTTGGGTGCGGTCTCGGTCAGGGCATTCAAACCCCATTAGTCACAATCGTAACAATAGTACCTAAAGTAACGATAGTGATAGCTAGGGAGGTGTCAAGTGTGTTTGCGATCTATAAGAATCTTCGCTCGCCCTATACGGTGCGTTACCGGGTAAAGCCAACCCCAATGCTGCACTTGGCCCTTTAAGGGGGTATCGTGGGAGCTCGTTCAAGATCAAATTCGCGCGCGCAAGCGCTGTAGATCCTCCGAAGGAGAACCCCACTAGTGAGTAATACCGAGTTCCGTAATGTTGCCATCGTCGCGCACGTTGACCATGGCAAGACCACCCTGGTCAACGGCATGCTGGAGCAGTCCGGCGCCTTTGGTGACCACGGTGAACACACGGACCGCGTCATGGACTCCAATGATCAGGAGCGCGAGCGCGGCATTACCATTCTGGCCAAGAACACGGCCATTCACCGCAAGGGCCTAGGCAAGGACGGCCAGGACCTGATTATTAACGTCATCGACACCCCAGGCCACGCCGACTTCGGTGGCGAGGTCGAGCGCGGTATTTCCATGGTGGATGGCGTCGTCTTGCTCGTCGATGCCTCCGAGGGACCGCTGCCGCAGACCCGCTTCGTGCTCACCAAGGCACTGGAAGCCAAGCTGCCGGTTATCATCTGCGTGAACAAGACTGACCGCCCGGATGCCCGCATCGACGAGGTTGTCTCCGAGTCCCAGGACCTCCTGCTGGAAATCGCCGCCGGCCTGGAGGATGAGGAAGCTGCAGCCGCCGCCGAGGAGCTGCTGGACCTGCCGGTTCTCTACGCTTCCGGCCGCGCCGGCGTTGCCTCCACCGAGAACCCAGGCGATGGCAACGTCCCTGCGGGCGAGGATCTGCAGCCGCTTTTCGACGTCATCTATAACGTCCTCCCAGAGCCTTCCGCTACCGTCGACGCCCCACTGCAGGCGCACGTGACCAACCTGGACGCCTCCGACTTCCTAGGCCGTATCGCGCTGCTGCGTATCTACGCCGGCCGCATTAAGAAGGGCCAGCAGGTGGCCTGGATCCACTACGACGAGGATGGCAACCAGCACACCAAGACCGTGAAGGTCGCCGAGCTGCTGCGCACCGTCGGCTTCGAGCGTCAGCCGGCCGAGGAAGCCATCGCCGGTGACATCGTGGCTATCTCCGGCATTTCTGACGTCATGATTGGTGACACCATCGCCGATCCGGAGCACCCAGAGGCTTTGCCGCGCATCACTGTGGATGAGCCGGCCATTTCCATGACCATTGGTGTCAATACCTCCCCGATGGCAGGCCAGGGCGGCGGCGATAAGCTCACCGCCCGTATGGTCAAGGCTCGTCTCGAGCAGGAGCTCATCGGTAACGTCTCCCTGCGCGTGCTGCCGACCGAGCGTCCTGATGCTTGGGAGGTACAGGGCCGCGGCGAAATGGCGCTGTCCGTGCTTATCGAGTCCATGCGTCGCGAAGGCTTCGAGCTGACCGTCGGTAAGCCGCAGGTTGTTACTAAGGAAGTCGACGGCAAGACCTACGAGCCGTACGAAATCCTCACCATCGACTCCCCCTCTGAGCACCAGGGCGCTATCACCCAGCTGCTGGCAGCCCGCAAGGGCCAGATGCAGGCTATGGATGTGCGCGAGGGGGACTGGGTACGCATGATCTTCCGCGTTCCCGCCCGTGGACTCATTGGCTTCCGCACCCAGTTTATGACCGAGACCCGCGGTGCCGGCATCGCCAACTCCATCTCTGATGGCTTGGACGTATGGGCGGGCGAGATCAAGTCCCGTCCGACCGGCTCCTTGGTTGCTGACCGTAGCGGTCAAATCACCCAGTACGCGCTGATGCAGCTGGCCGACCGTGGCAACTTCTTCGTCGAACCAGGCGCTGAGGCCTACGAGGGCATGGTCGTTGGTGCCAATAACCGCGACGAGGATATTGACATCAACATCACCAAGGAAAAGAAGCTGACCAATATGCGCTCCGCAACGGCGGATGCCACGGTCACCCTTGCCAAGGCACACACCCTCTCCCTGGAAGAGGCGCTGGAGTTCTGTGGCAACGACGAGTGCGTCGAGGTTGCCCCGAATGCTCTGCGCGTACGTAAGGTTGAGCTTTCCGCTACTGATCGCAAGCGTGCTGCTGCGCGCGCGAAGCAGATGAATAAGTAGTGAGCACCACCTTAGGTGGTAGTGATTGCCGCTGAGGTGGCAACCAC
Organism: Corynebacterium nasorum; assembly: GCF_032821635.1. NCBI lineage: Bacteria > Bacillati > Actinomycetota > Actinomycetes > Mycobacteriales > Corynebacteriaceae > Corynebacterium > Corynebacterium nasorum. The sequence continues at coordinate 79,049 of NZ_JAVBIE010000008.1, forward strand.
CGCCGCTACTGCTGCCGCCTCCTCTACTACGGCCTTAACCGCTGAGGAGGCGGTTTTGTCATATGCCACCTCCTTTTTGATCTGCTGAATGCGTGCCCGCATTTCCCGTCGCTTCATGCCCTCCGCATCATTTTTGAGCAGAGTATAGGCACCGGAGACTTCGCGGAGGATATCGAGGATGATGACGTCATTGACCTCGGCTGGGCGTTGTGCTTCCAGCACCGCGACCAGCCGCTCGCGCAGTTGGTGCTCTAATTCCAAGTTCGTCATGATGTAGCGGTCGCCGCCCCATTGCCACCACTTGGCTTTTTCTATGTCGAGCTGGCCATTCGCGTGGAAATCCAAGGCGATGATTTCCCGTGGGGTAAACCAAGAAGCTTCCAAGAGCTCCTTCGTACTGGCGGTCTTGTGCTGCTGTAACTCCTCCCATGCCCAGGCCAAAACTGGGTTCTTTGGGCGCTGGGTGGTAGTTACTACCTTTTTCTTTTCCGCAAGTTCGACGTGCCCGCCCAGCAGTAGGTCCGCGAGGACGGTAGCGCGTAGGGCGGCCTCATTATTGGACACCCAGTCTTCTTTCTTGCCATTGTCTTTGGTTAATAGCAGGAACATTTCTTGGCAAATCAGCATTGGTGCCTCCCTCAAAGTTGCGGTCTGAGCCTGAGTCTAGCGCCGAATATCTTCGTTTCGGCGGGGTAGAGGGACTAAAGTAGTCCGCGATGAAAAAGAATCCGGCTTCAACAAGGCGCGCGGCGTCGGCAATGGCGGCGGTGCTGAGCACCGCTAGCCTGGCTTTCTTAAGCGCTTGCGCGGCTAACCCTGGTCCTCCACCGGTGGTGGAGGATAATGCCTCTGCGCTGCAAGAGGATCAGGCCACCACCACTGCAAAACAGCAAGAAGAGCTACCCCAAGACGCCGATTCCGCTAAGCGTCCTACTATCTCAGTGGGCGTAGATCCCTTGCGCGCGGGCTTAAACCCTCATCTGGTGGCCAATAATTCCGAGCTGGTGGACCAGATTGCGGAACTGGTGTTGCCTTCAACCTTCCACGGCGGTCAGAGGGATGCCGATATCCTGGAATCCGCCGCTGAGGTCAACGCCCCCAAGGGGGTGGCGCAGCGAGTGCGCTACGTTATTGCTTCACCTGCGCAGTGGTCAGATGGTACGCCTATCTCTGGTGCGGACTTTAGCTACTTGTGGAAGCAGATGACCACGACCTCCGGTGTACGAGATCCCGCCGGATACCACGCTATTTCGGCCGTGAATACCTCTGATGGTGGTCGCGTAGTCACGGTAGATTTTTCCCAGACGGTCAAGGACTGGCACCTGCTTTTCCATAACCTACTGCCTTCGCACTTGCTGCAAGATGATAATTTCGGCTCTGCATTAGCGGATAAGATTCCGGCATCGGCCGGACGCTTCCTTGTCGATAGCGTGGACCGCGGGCGCGGAGTCATTACCTTGAACCGAAATGATCGGTTCTGGGGCGCTAACCCGGCCCAAGTGGATGTCATCCAGCTAAGTGAGGTGCGCGATAGCACCCAGGCGCTGAATATGTTGCGCTCCGGACAGATTGGATTCGCGGACTTTACTCCGGACCAAACCTCAGAGGAGGCGTTGGGTCTTTTAGGGCATGTTTCTGAAAAAGCACTTACTCGCCCACGCCAACTGCGCCTGCATATGTCTACTGCGGAAGGCGCATTGGAGGAAAGGGCAGAGCGCCGCGGATTGGCCTCGCTGATTGATACGGATCAGGTCGCCCGCTTGGCCACCGGTCGTGCTTCCAATCTGGAGCCCGGACATAACCCTATAAGCAAAGACACGGATCTTACTGCGTTGCGCGCACGCGCCAGCAAAAAACCGATTCGCTTTGCGGTAGATCCTACTAGCCCCACTGCCTTGGCCGCGGCAAATACCCTCTACGATGTTCTGGAAGCCCACGGGATAGATGCCGAGGTGGTTTCCGAGCGCCTAACCACAATAACCTCCAAGCTTTTGCCAGAAGGCGATGTGGATGCCGTGGTTACTTGGGAAGATATCTCCTTGAACTCGTTGGCCGCGGCAAATATCTTTAGCTGCGATAATAAACAACCACTGGCAGGCGATTTGTCCGGAATCTGTCCGGAGAATGCGGACGAGATTCGCGAGGAAATCTTGTCCGGGACCATGAGCCCGAAGGAGGCGCTCGGCCGCATTCGAGAAGTGAACTCTAAAGAAGCGCTCTACGTGCCGCTGATGGATGAGACGCGTATCCACGCGCTCGGGAAGGGTATTGTAGGCCCCGGCCAAAGCATTGATGATTGGGACGGGGGTCTTATCACCGCGCCCCGCTGGAGGATAGATGAAGACTAAGGATTTAACCGGCTATCGCGTGGTGGCAGTCCACGCCCACCCGGATGATGAAACCCTTTTTATGGGCGGTACCCTGGCGAGCCTCGCCGCACGCGGCGCCGAGGTCACCGTTATTACGCTCACCTTGGGCGAGGACGGCGAGGTTATTGGTGAGCCCTACCAGGGCCTGGCCGACCATGATCAGCTCGGCGGCTTTCGCGCTCGCGAATTGGCTAACGCACTGGAGGCTCTTGGAGTAAAGGGAATCCAGCTCGGCGGCTTCGGTCACTTCCGTGACTCCGGCATGGCGGGCTCACCCTCCCACGAAGATTCGCGCGCGCTGGTCAATCGCATCGAGGAGGCGGCCGATTTCCTCGGTGACGAGCTCGAAGCAATTGACCCCCACGCCATTTTGACCTACGGGCCCGATGGCGGATATGGCCACCCGGACCACATTGCGGTGCATAAGGCGGTGATGAAGGCGGCGTCGCCAAGCACACGCATTTGGTACGGCATTTTTGACCGCGCCGCTAACTACGCCGGCCTGGAAACCCTCGATGCCCCAGCTGGATGGACCAAGCCCAGCCAGGAGTACTTGGACAATTTCACCAACGAGGGTGCTGATGTCACTGTCGCTCTCTCTGACGCCGCCTTGGACGCCAAGCGCCGCGCCATGCGCGCTCACGCCTCCCAAATTTGGTTGGCCGATGGCTCCACCACCCGCACCAATCCCGCGTCCGCTGTGGCCGCGATCCATGAACCTCAGCGTGTACCCGGCGCCTTTGGCCTGTCCAATCTGCTAGTTATGCCGCTGCTGCCTGCCGAATACTTCCAACTGGGTCAAGGCGAGCCGGCCGATGATTTGCTCGGTGGGCTGTGATGCGCACGGATTTTAGCCGCGGCGAGCAGGTAACCGGCCTGGTGTGGTTGGCTATTGGCGCGTTGCTTTCGGTATTTCTCGAGGTCATTTATCTCACCGCCCGCATCCCGCTATCCAATGGGGCGAGCGTAGCCTTTCCCATTACGATTGTGATCGCGTGGTGGTTCAACTCCGTGCTTACCCGCACCGCCCGCTTGTGGAGCCGCACGCCGGTAGTCAGCGCCATCCCGCTCATCGTCTGGTGCCTGGGCTTTTTTGCCTTCATGCTCCTCGTGCCGATGACAGGAGACATGCTCTTGGCCAATAATATTCTCAGCCTGCTCCTGCTTTTGGCCGGTATAGGCGGGGGCGTTTGGCCATTTTTCAAGCAGAAGTGACATACTGTTAAACATCCCAAATCCGAGACATCAGGAAGTTTCAAGGAATCTCCATGACTTATACGATCGCACAGCCTTGCGTTGACATAATGGACCGCAGCTGCGTTGAGGAATGCCCTGTTGACTGCATCTACGAGGGCAAGCGCATGCTCTACATCCACCCGGATGAGTGCGTGGACTGCGGCGCCTGCGAGCCGGCTTGCCCGGTCGAGGCCATCTTCTACGAGGATGACGTTCCCGATGAGTGGCTGGACTATAACGACGCTAATGCAGCCTTCTTCGATGACTTGGGCTCTCCGGGTGGCGCAGCTGCCCTCGGCCCGCAGGACTTTGACGTTCCGATGATTGCCGCGCTTCCGCCACAGAATCAGGAGTAAGACATGGCTCGCGCACCGCTAGGAAAGACGCTTCCAGACTTCCCCTGGGATTCACTGGCCGGCGCCAAGAAGAAGGCCCAGACCCACCCGGGCGGAATCGTTGACCTCTCGGTGGGCAACCCCGTTGACCCAGTAGCCCCAGGCGTGCAGCTTGCGTTGACCGCAGCCGCGCAGGCCCCCGGCTACCCCCAGACCGCCGGCACCCCGGAGCTGCGCGAGGCCATCGCCGCCGCGCTGACCCGCCGCTACAATATGCAGGTCGATCGCGTACTGCCGGTGGTTGGTACCAAGGAGGCCATCGCCTGGCTGCCCACGCTTTTGGGCATGCGCGGCGAGACCGTCGCCTTCCCCTCGGTGGCTTATCCCACCTATGAGGTGGGCGCGCTGCTTGCCGGAGCCACTCCGCTGCGTGCGGATTCCGAATTCCAAGACGCCTCTTTGGTCTTTTTGAACTCGCCATCCAATCCCACGGGCCGTGTGCTCGGGGTGGAGGAGCTGCGTCGCATCGTGGCGTGGGCGCGCGAGTCCGGCGCCATCATCGCCTCCGATGAGTGCTATATGAGCTTGGGCTGGAATGACGATAATCCGCCGGTGTCCATCCTCGATCCGCGCGTGACCGACGGCGATAACACCGGGCTGATTGCCATGCATTCGCTGTCTAAGACCGCGAATATGGCTTCCTACCGCGCCGGCTTCTTCGCGGGTGATAACGACCTCATCGACGAGCTGCTGCTGCTGCGCAAGCACGCCGGCCTCATCGTCCCAGGGCCCATCCAGGCCGCCATGGTCGCCGCGCTTAACGACGACGACACCGAGACGCTTCAGCGCAACCGCTACGCCTCCCGTCGCGCGGTGCTCATGCACGCGCTTGTCGACGCCGGCTTTACCATCGACCACTCCGATGCCGGCATGTACCTCTGGGCCACCCGCGGCGAGAATTGCCGCGAGACCATCGACTGGCTTGCCGAGCGAGGTATCCTCGCCGCCCCTGGTGACTTCTATGGCCCAGCAGGCGAGAAGCACGTGCGCATTGGTCTCAACGGCACCGATGAGCGCATCGATGCTGCAGTAGACCGCCTCGCCGGTGCCTAATTCCGGCAGGCCTCCCGCACGCGAGGGCATATCCCCGCGCAAGACGGTCCTGCGCGGCTACGTGCCCGAAAAAGGGGAGTACTTCGCCGCTCGCGCCGGCGATTCCCCTTATCCGCCTGGGGCTTTGCTGCCGGCTGGGGCCGAGCTGCCGCGTCCCGTGCCCGCCTGGTATCACCCCACTGTGCCTGCCGAGCGCCCTATTCCTTTCGACTACTCAGTCATCTACGCCGACCGCGACCTCATCGTGGTCGATAAGCCGCACTTTCTGCCCACGACCACCAATGGCCGATTACAACGCGAAACTCTGCAAACCCGCCTGCGCGTAGATTTTGGCGACGACGATATCGTGCCGCTGCATCGCCTAGACCGCCTGACGGCCGGCCTTGTGCTTTGCTCTCGCAATCCCGCCACTCGCGCCGCTTACCAGGGCATCTTTGGCAAGGGGAGTGCGGTGAAGAGGTATCGGGGCGTCGTCAAGCGGCCGCTTTATGTGGATCGGGAAATCACCCTGCACATGCACAAGCCCCGCGGCTCGCGCCAGGTGCTCGTTGCTTCCGATGGCACGCCCACCTCTACGTATGTGCGCGCCGCCGGCCGGGAGGTGACCATGTGGCCGCGCACCGGCCATACCCACCAACTGCGCGTGCTGCTTAATCATCTGGGGCACCCGCTTCTCGGGGATGACACGTACCCCGCCCCGCGCAAGCTCGACCTCTATGATTTTCGCGCCCCGCTCGCCCTACTCCATGAGGCTATCTCTTTTATAGATCCTCTATCACAATCCGAGCGTCAATTTTTCAGTTCGCAGGACTTAAGAACTACAATCGAGTAGTTATTAAATCACTGGCTAGAAAGGCGGCCCATGGCAGACCTCAGCGTCGCGCGCTTTGTGTCCAATTTTGGGCAGTTTCTCAAATTCGGCATTGTTGGCGGCTCCGGTACCGCGGTTAATCTCTTTGTGGTCTATTTGTGCAGAAAGATTACTTGGTGGTCTGGCGGCATCGAGGCGGATGATCCCTTCATCAATCTCTTCGGCTCTGTTTTCCATATCCGTTGGTACCATGTGTTTTTGACCATTGCGTTTTTGGTCGCCAACACTTGGAACTACCAGCTGAATCGCATGTGGACTTTCCGATCGGTGGCGAAGGTGTCTTGGCTGCGCGGTTTCTTCCCATTCCTTCTCGCTGGAATTGGAGCTTTTATCGTAAGTCAAGTTGTGGCGACACTGTTAATGAATCCGACTTCGCCGCTGCACTTGCCCACAGACATTCTGGATGATTCGACCGGTTTGCGTACAAAGGTGTACTGGGCATCAGCCATTTCTATTATTGTCGCTATGCCGATTAACTTTATCTTGAACAAGCTGTGGACCTTCCGCTCGCAGCCGAAGACGCCTCAACTTGTCGAGGAAACCGAGCCGGCCTAGCTAGGTCCCGTGTTCATTTTCATCCCCGCCGCCCTTCGCGCTCACCAGCGCAGGTTGGCGGGGATTTTTCTTTCTCCCAGTGAGCGCGAAGGGGACAGTACCTCCCGTCGCGCTCACGGGGAACGAAATCAGAGAAAACCCGCCGTCCGCGGTGAGCGCGAAGGGCGGGGTGAGGTGCCGGAGTGAAACTAGTCTTCTAACTCGGCATCGAGGCGAGCTTGGTCGCGGCGGTGCTGGCGGCGACGAATGAAGGGGGTCAGGGCGAGCACGGCAATGGCGCCGACTGCGGTACCGATGAGGTAGGAGACGGGGTCGTGGCCGTCGGCTGGCGCATAGGCGTTATAGGCAATGCCGGCGAACATGACTATAAAAGGGATGAGGTAGACAGCGATAGCCGTCCAATTGCGGCTAACAATTGGGGTGGCCACGCGCTTGCGCATCCAAGCAGAACCGATGGAGTTGCCCACGATGGACGGCACGAGCGCGAGGAAGCACAGCATGGACATTTGGCCAGGAAGGACCCAGGCGAGAATTGCGGCGACGACGAGTTCGAGGAACGGGATTGGGGTCATTCCGATTACGCAGGACTTGTAGAGCGTGTCGCGTTCGAACTCATCGCGAGTCGCGCGATCGATTTCCTTGAGGGAGTAATTGGCGATGGCGTTAATCATGTTGTTCAGCTCCAAAAATTTCTTCGACGGTTTTTCCTAGTTCGTGGCAAATATCCAGTGCGAGGTGCACGGAGGGCGAGTAGTTGCCGCGTTCGATATTGGCGATGGTTTGGCGGGAGACGCCAACTCTTCTGGCGAGTTCAGCTTGTGATAATTCGAGCCAGCGGCGCCATTTGCGGACCATGTTGGGGTGCTCGGCCATCTGGTCTCCTTTACGGGGTGTCATTCGTGCATTACCGAGTGTAAAGTAAATTTGTCACCAGGGCAAGGTTTATACGCACAGATGCCACCGCCAATAGGGCACAGTGGCTGAGGTAGGGAGCTGCGGACTACCGCCTTTTAGCACTTCCAACGTGGCCTTGACGAGCAAAACGGCTTGGCTGAGGTGGTGGATGATGTCATCGGCAGTAAAACGCAAAACGGTATAACCGTGAGCTACAGCCGCGTTCTGTTTGGTACGGTCAGCTTGAAAGGCCACACTGTGCTTGTGGTATTCCCAGCCGTCAACTTCCACCAGCAGCTTGCCAATCTTCAGGTCAAAGCGGTAGCCGGCGATGAGAACATTGTGCTTGGGGAAGATACCTTCTGCGCGCAGCTGCCTGCTTAGCGTGCGTTCCGGTGAGCTATCCGCGCCTATAGCAGCGTGTCGTATAGCCTCTTTAAGAGGCGTCGGGACGCGCCGCATTCGCCGACGGTCCTCTTCTAGGCGGTTGGGGCCGTGCTTTCCTTGGTAGTAGTCTTCCAATAAAGGCCTACATGCGCGCGAAATTCTGCGTGCAGCCCATAGCGGTTGCACCACCGGTAGGCCGTTGACCTTGTGTGTGGCCCGGAGACGCGAGTGCGAAACTCGGAAGCATTTTCCCTTCAATGTACGAGGTCCCTCTGCTTCCAACGGAAAGGTTAGCTGCCGGCCGAGATAAATCTCTTGTGCAGTCTTTCCGGTGAAATGGATTCGGCTGAGCCCATGCGCCAAGGTCCGCGCCACCGCCAGGGGCGTCCACGAATCGGTATAAATCCCCCGATGCACGCGGTACAGCTTGCCCTCACGCACCTTGCGGCGAATCGCCTCTTTACTTAAACCCTGCTCACGCAGTTCCGCGGTTGTCCATTCCCCATGGAAATAAACGTAAACGGCCGCAGTGCGTGATGGCTACGCTTCCCGCTGCAACCTGTGGATAACTCAGGGACGGGGCTCGATTTTCCGCCGCGTGGCCTGGAACGCTGTGGATAACCGCCCCACGCGCTCACCGGCAGCCGCGCTTTGGCAGCGACCCGTGTTCACGGTGAGCGCGAGGGGAGCGGTGGAAAGCCCACGACCTTTGCGCTCACCGGCAGAGCTTTCCGACGTCCCCATTCGCTCCCCGTGAGCGCGGCGGGCGGAGCGTTGGGCACCTCACCCCCTCGCGCTCACTGGGAGACGAAAAGAGACGTCCATTCTCGCGCCGGTGAGCGCGAAGGGCAGAGGGAGGAGGGACAGCGGGGAGGGGAGGGGCTAAGTCAACGGCAGGGTGGAGGTGGGGTCAATGCCGCGAACCTTGGAGTTGATGACACCGGCGACGGCGAGCACCGCGAACATAGCGGCGGCGGAGAGGAGTTGGGTGCGGGCGGTGGCGTCGGTAAGCATGAGTACCGCGATGGCCGCAAAGAGCGCGAGGGCGAACCAAGTCAGGTAGGGGAAGGCCCACATGCGGATGGGAAGGGGATGGAGTGCTTCGAGCTGACGGCGCAGGCGCAGCTGGCTGACGGCGATGAATACCCACACGATGAGCAGGGAGGCGCCGGCGGCATTGAGCATGAAGGTAAGAAGCCAACCCGTATCGGCGTAGTTGAGCACCACCATGACGGCCGAGAGTAGGACGGACAGGGCAATAGCGGTGGTGGGTACGCCGTCTTTATTGGTGGTGGTGAAGATGCGTGGAGCCTCGCCACGGGAGGCCAGCGAGTGCATCATGCGAGAGGAGGCGTAGATCTGCGAATTGAAAGCGGAAAGCAACGCAAGGACGATGACAACCTCCATGATGCCGGCCGCACCCGGGATGCCGGCGCGCTCGAGGACCATGGTGAAGGGCGATTCTGCGGCCGTGGAGGCACCTCCCAAGATGGAATAAGGCAGAAGGAACGTGATGACGAGAACGGAGCCCAAGTAGAACACGGAGATGCGCAAGATGGTGGAGCGCACGGCGTTGACCAGGGATTTTTCGGGGTCCTCGGATTCGGCAGAGGCGATGGCGACGACTTCGATGCCGCCGAAGGCGAAGGCTACGGCCAAAAGGCCGGCCGCGACGCCGCCGAGGCCATTGGGCATGAAGCCGTCCTCGAGGAAGACGGAGGTGCCGATGAAAGAATGGCCAGGCAGGAGGCCCAGGATGAGCAGCACGCCGATGATGAGGAAGGCCACGATGACGACGACCTTGATAAGCGCGAACCAATACTCGAATTCGCCGAAACTACGCACGCGCAGCAGGTTGATGACGCCGAAGAGGACCACGCAGATAGCTGCGGGGATCCACGGCGAGACGTCGAACCAGGAGCCAATGAATCCGGCCGCGCCGGTGATTTCGGCGCCGAGTACGGCGACGGTGGCTAGCCAATAAATCCAGCCCTGGGTAAAGCCCGCCCAGCGGCCGATGCCATGTTCGGCATATTCGGAAAAAGAGCCGGAGGCGGGGATAACAGTGCCCATCTCGCCCAGCATCTGCATCACCAAAATGGCCAGGAAGCCGGCGATGATATAGGCGAGGAGCACGGCGGGCCCAGCGGCGGAGATACCGACGCCGGTGCCGAGGAATAGCCCGGCACCGATGGTGGAGCCAAGCCCCATCATGGTTAGGTGGCGGACCTTCAGGCCAGAACCGAGGGTGGAGGAGTTATCAGTCACCCCTCCATCTTATTTTGCCCGATAAGGCTATAGGAATCGGGGGTATTAATTCTTGTGCAGCTCGTCGTTCAACGCGACGGCCTCGGATTTCCATTCCACAGCCTCAACCGCACCGGAGACGGAGTTGCGGCGCAGCAGCATACCGGAGGCACCGGAGAGCTGGGAGCCCTTGACGTTCTCGCCATTATCAACGCCCAGTGCTTCCGCGACCTTGCCAAAGACGGTCACCTTGGTGCCGGCGGTGACGTAGAGGCCGGCTTCGACTACGGCGTCGTCGCCAAGCGAAATGCCGATGCCGGAATTGGCGCCGAGCAGGCAGCGCTCGCCGATGGAGATGACCTCCTTGCCGCCGCCGGACAAGGTGCCCATGATGGACGCGCCGCCGCCGATATCGGAGCCATCGCCCACGACGACGCCCGCGGAGATGCGGCCCTCCACCATGGAGGCGCCCAAGGTGCCGGCGTTGAAGTTCACAAAGCCCTCATGCATGACAGTGGTTCCCTCAGCAAGGTGGGCGCCCAAGCGCACGCGGTCCGCGTCGCCAATGCGAACGCCGGACGGTACAACGTAGTCCACCATGCGGGGGAATTTGTCAACGGAGTAGACAACGACCGGGCCGCGGGAGGCAAGGCGGCCGCGCACCATCTGGAAATCGGAGACGGCGCAGGGGCCGTAGTTAGTCCAGACCACGTTATTGAGGTGGCCGAAGATGCCATCCATATTCAGGCCGTGCGGCTTGACCGCGCGGTGAGAAAGGAGGTGCAGGCGCAGGTAAGCATCGTAGGTATCGACGGGGGCGTCATCCAGATCTTTGATGGAGGTCTCGACGGCAACGCGGGCCACGCCGCGCTCCTCGTCCGGGCCTGCCAGCGCGGAGAACTGCTGAGGGACCTCCTCCAAGCGCTTGGTCTCGGTGGTCTCTACGGTCTTATCGGTATAAACGGCTGGGAACCAGACGTCCAAGACGGTGCCGTCATGGGTAATGGTTGCCAGGCCACGTGCGGATGCAGAAGTCATGCCCGCTAGCTTAGCAACTACCTCCGCGTCTCTGCGCGCTGGCCGGTGGGTAGTACGAAGGACAAGACGACGAGTATCGCAGCGAGGATGAGTACCGAGATGACCTGGTTGCGTGCATCTGGGTCAAAGAGCATGAGCAGGGTGAGCCCGCCCAGCGCCGCGGCCGTGACCCACGGCAGCCAGGGAAAGCCGGGCACACGCAGATCGGTCAACTCGCCATTGCCGCGCATTTGGGGATGCAGCTTGATAAAGGAAGCCACGATGAAGGACCAGATGACCAGCAGACACCCGCCCACTGCATTGAAGAGAAATGCTAGGAGCCCCGGAGGGTTCCAAAACTGCAGGCCTACCGAAGCGAAGGCGAAGACCATGGACAAAATGACCGCGTTGATGGGGGAGCCAGCGCGATTTTGCTTGAGGAAGAATCCTGGGGCGCAGTGATCCTTAGCCATGTCAAAGACCAAGCGGGAAGTGGCGTAGATCTGCGCGTTGAAGGCGGAGAGCAGCGCCAAGGCGATAATCGCTTCCATGAAACCGGACGCGAAGGGAATCTTGGCGGCCCCAAGCACGAGGGTGAAGGGGGAATCGGCGGCTACGTCGGCGTCCTGGATGGAGCTAAAGGGCAGCGCCATGGTGATAACCACGATGGAGCCGATGTAGAAGATCATGATGCGCACGATAATGGCGCGGACCGCGGTGGCCACGTTATGTGCTGGGTCCTCGGATTCGGCCGCCGCGATAGTAACCAATTCGATACCGCCGAAGGCAAAGGCCACGGCTAGCAATCCGGCGGCGAAGCCGGGCATGCCATTGGGCAGGAAATTAGCGGTGAAATTGGTCCCGGCCAAGGAGAGATCCATGCCGGGCAGGATGCCCAGCGCCATGAGCACGCCTATGGCAAGGAAGGCGACAATGACGCCGACCTTGATGATGGCGAACCAGAACTCAAACTCGCCAAATCCGCCCACGGCCGCGAAATTGACCACTGCGAAGAATGCCACGGCGATAAGTGCCGGAATCCACGGGTCGATATCGAACCAGCTGGAGATGATGGCGGCCGCCCCGGTGATTTCGGCGCCCATGACCATGATTAGCATGAACCAATAAATCCATCCCATGGTAAAGCGTGCCCAGTGTCCGAAGGCCTGACCGGCGTAGGTGGAAAATGACCCCAAAGAGGGGCGGGCGGCGGCCATCTCACCGAGCATCCACATCACTAGCGCAATGAGCGCGCCGGCCACGGCATAGGAAATGAGCACGGAGGTGCCGGAAATCTGGATGCCGAGGCCTACGCCGAGGAAGAGGCCGGCGCCCACGGCAGAGCCAAGGCCCATCATCGTGAGATGACGGGATTTCAATTGAGCGGTTTCGGCCATTGTTATCACCTTAGGGAGGACGAAATATTTACAGTGAAGTGAACTTTACACAATGCGGGGAGCTACGCGGGGCGCTAGCATGGCGCTTTGTGACTTTAGATCTATATGCAGACCCCATCGAACTAACCAAGGCGCTCGTTGATATTCCGAGCCCCTCCCACCATGAGGAGGCCATCGCAGACGCCGTCGAAGAAGCGCTGCGCGGTTTGGACGTCGAGGTTGCCCGCTACGGCAATACCGTGTGCGCCCGCACGAACCGTGGGCTAGATTCCCGCGTGGTGCTCGCCGGACACATTGATACCGTTCCGTTGGCAGAAAATGTACCGCATCACATGGAAACCACTAAAGACGGGGTGGAGATTATGTGGGGCTGTGGCACCGTGGACATGAAGTCAGGCATGGCCATCTACCTTAATGCCTTTGCCCAGCTGCACGAGTCGGAGGAGCTGAAACATGATCTTACTGTCATCGCCTATGAGGGTGAAGAAGTAGCTACTGAATTTAATGGCTTGGGCCATCTGCAAAAGGACCACCCGGAGTGGCTCGAGGGGGACTTCGCGCTTCTGGGCGAGCCCTCCGGCGCCATGGTGGAGGCCGGTTGTCAGGGCTCCATCCGCCTGCGCGTGACCGCGCACGGCACCCGCGCGCACTCGGCCCGCGCCTGGCTCGGCTCCAATGCCGCGCACAAGCTCGCACCGATTATGAGCCGCATCGCCGCCTATGAGTCCCGCGACGTCACTATTGACGGCTGTACTTACCGCGAGGGCCTCAATATCGTTCACCTCGAGTCCGGCGTGGCCACAAATACGCTGCCGGATGAGGCTTGGATGTTTGTGAACTTCCGCTTCGCCCCGGACCGCACGAGCGAGGAGGCGCTGGAGTACATGAAATCCATCATCGGCGAGGAAGAAGATGTCACCATCGACATCGACGACATTGCCCCGGCCGCCCAGCCTGGGTTGGGCCAGCCTGCAGCCAAAGCTCTTATCGACGCCGTCGGGGGCAACGTCCGCGCCAAGTTTGGCTGGACCGACGTCGCCCGCTTCTCCGAAATGGGCACCCCGGCCGTGAACTTCGGCGCCGGTGACCCAGGGTTTGCGCATAAAAAGGACGAGCAGGTCCCCACCGCGCAGATTAGTGAAGTATCCACCGCCCTCCTGAAATACCTGAAGGGATAGACCATGACTCCTGAGCAGATGCGCACTCTGCGCGGCCCGATGCTGCTGCGCACCGAAGGCGAACAGGCCTCCACCTTTGACCAGCGGCTCTTGGAGTCCGGTGCAGACCACGAGTGGCAGCATGCCGATCCGTGGCGCGTGCTGCGCATCCAAGGCGAATTCGTCGCCGGCTTCGATGCGTTATCCAAGTTGCCGAAGGCCGTCACCGTCTTCGGCTCCGCACGCACCACGCCCGAGGACGCGAGCTACCAGCTGGGCGTCGAGGTCGGCCGCAAGCTGGCCGAGCACTCCTATGCCGTCATCACCGGTGGCGGCCCCGGCATCATGGAGGCAGCCAACCGTGGCGCCCACGAAGCCGGCGGGCTGTCCGTGGGCTTGGGCATCGAGCTTCCCCATGAGCAGGGCCTCAACGAGTACGTCGACCTGGGCCTGAATTTCCGCTACTTCTTCGCCCGCAAGACGATGTTCTTGAAGTACTCGCAGGCCTTCATTTGCCTACCTGGCGGCATGGGCACGATGGATGAGTTCTTCGAAGTCATGTGCATGGTGCAGACCGGCAAGGTGACCAATTACCCCATCGTGCTCATGGGCACCGAGTACTGGACCGGCCTTTTGGAATGGATGGACAAGACGCTAGCAGCGGGTGGATTTATCAACGAAAGCGACCGGGAGCTTTTCCTGCTTACCGACGACCCCGATGAAGCCGTCTCCCACATCATTAAGCGTCACGAGGTTATGAGCGATAAGCGCATCAGGGAGCCGCGTTGAGCCTCGCGCGTGTGATGGCGATTGTCAATCGCACCCCGGATTCTTTCTATGACAAGGGGGCAACCTTTGACCTCGACCCGGCGCTGCGCCGCTGCGATGAGGTGATCGCAGCCGGTGCTTCGATCGTCGATATTGGTGGCGTGAAGGCTGGCCCCGGCAAAGCTGTGGACGCGGCGGAGGAAATCGACCGCGTGGTGCCGACCATTGAGAAGGTGCATCAGCGCCACCCGGATGTCCTCATTTCCGTCGATACTTGGCGCAGCGAGGTGGCAGAGGCAGCCATTGCAGCCGGTGCCGGGCTCATAAATGACACCTGGGCGGGTTGGGATCCCGAGCTCATCGAGGTCGCCGGACACTACCGCGTGGGCTATGTCTGCTCTCACACCGGTGGTATCACCCCGCGCACCCGGCCGCACCGTGTCCATTTTGATGACGTGGTGGCCGATGTCATCGCGGAAACCACCCAGCTGGCCGAGCGCGCTGCCGCTCTCGGTTGCCCGGAGGACCTGACCTTCATCGATCCGACCCATGACTTTGGCAAGAACACCTTCCACGGTCTCGAGCTTTTGCGGCGCATAGACGAGGTCGTGGCCACCGGCTGGCCGGTGCTCATGGCGCTATCAAACAAAGATTTTGTGGGCGAGACGCTAGACCGCGGGGTAGGAGAGCGCGTTGCGGGTACCCTAGCCGCCACCGCGTGGTCCGCTGCCCGCGGAGTGGCCGCTTTCCGCGTCCACGAGGTGGCAGAAACCGCTGATGTCATCCGTATGACTGCCGCCATCCAAGGCGAGGTCGCCCCGCTAGCAACCACGCGAGGCCTTGCATGAGCGTCTCCGTTATCATTCCAGCGCTCAACGAGGAGGGCACCGTCGCAGACGTCGTGCGCGCCTGCCTTGCCGATAATCCGCTTGAGGTGCTGGTAATCGACGCCGACTCCTCAGACGCCACCGCGTCTCGCGCTGCGGCAGCTGGAGCCGACGTGCACAATTGGCGCGATATCCTCCCGGTGGAGCCGCGTCCCGGGAAAGGAGAATCCCTCTGGCGTGGGGTCGCCGCAGCGAAGGGAGACATAGTCGTCTTCGTCGATGCGGATCTTGAATCCGCCGCGCCCGGCATGGTCACCGCGCTGGCCGATCCCTTTGCCGACCCCGCGGTGGAAATGGTCAAGGCCCGCTACCGCCGCAGCCTCAACGGCCAGCCCACCGGCGGCGGCCGCGTCACCGAGCTGACAGCCAAACCGCTCATTAAGCAATTTTTCCCAGAGCTCGCTCATATCGACCAGCCGCTCGGAGGCGAATACGCCCTGCGCCGCACCACCGCTCTCACTCTGCCCTTTGTAGAAGGCTACGGGGTGGAAGCGGGGCTATTGGTGGACGTCGGCAAGCGGGGCACAATAGCGCAGGTGGACTTGGGAACTCGGGTGCACCGCAACCGGCCGCTACATGAACTCGCGCCGATGGCCGAGGTAGTCGCGCGCACACTGCTCTCCCGCGCCGGGGTTACTGCGCCCGTTGCTCAACGCCCGCCGCTAAAAGGTAAGGTTTAAGCCATGCTGTCTTGGATTATGCTCCTCCTCGTCCTTTTCTCCCTGACCGTCATCGGGACCTGGGTATGGGGGTCGATTTTTGGCCGCGGCGAGGTTATGCACCCGCTCGATGAGCCGGAGAAGGTGCGCGAAAATAACCGCGCCGCTGCCCGCGAAGGGCGCCTTGACCAGGTGAAATTCGAGGTTGTGCCCCGCGGGTACCGCCAGGACCAAGTAGATGATCTCCTCGCACAACTAGAAGAGCAACTATCTTCCGCGCCGAAAAGGTCTAAGCTGGAAGGAAAAGAAGTTAACTAAAGGAGACTCACTATGGCAGCAATGAAGCCGCGCACCACGGGCGGAGAAATGGAAGCAGTAGAGGAGTCCCGCAAAATTGTCATGCGCATCCCCTCCGATGGCGGCGGGCGCATCGTCATCGAGCTGAGCAAGGACGAGGCCGCCGAGCTTGGTTCTCTGTTGACCGAGGTTTCTAGCTAGTCTAGATACATGCTTTCTCATATCGTCGACATTCTGGCTGATCCCAATGATGGCACCGCGCTTTCTGGTGCCGATGATTTCTCTCGCTTGGTCTCGGAATCCGGCCACTCTTTTGATGTGGCCAAGCAGGGCTACGTCACCCTCGCGGCCGGCGCCGGACTCAAGCACAAGGGCGATGACATGGACATGGTCAACGCCCGCGAGACCTATTTGGCCATGGGGCACTTCGCGCCCTTCGTGGAGGCCGTGACTGGGGCAGTCCAAGGTGCGCTGGATTCCGCATCGTTGGCCGAATCTACGCCCGCCTCTCTGCTTGAGGTGGGCGCTGGTACGGGCTACTACTTGGCCCACACCCTCGACTCCATCGCTGAGGCCCGCGGCGTCGGGCTCGATATTTCCCCGCACGCCGCGAAGCACTTGGCTAAGTGCCACCCGCGCGTCGGTGCCGTCGTGGCCGATGTGTGGGAGCGCCTGCCCATTCGTGATGAGTCCGTCGACGCTATTTCCGTCGTCTTCGCCCCACGCAATCCGGCCGAATTCCAGCGCGTGCTCGTCCCAGGCGGCCAGGTCATCGTCTTGACCCCTGATGCCGGCCACTTGGACGAGCTGCGGGAGCCTTTGGGCATCCTCGGCGTGGAAGACGGCAAGGTGGAGCGCATGTACGAGCAAGCCGAGGGATACCTCGAGCAGGCGGCCGATCCGGTGGATATTTCGTTCCCCATTGAGCTCGATAAGGCCTCCGTTGCCGCGCAGGTTGGGATGAGCCCGTCCGCGCGTCACATTAGCGCCGGAGAACTCGCCGAGCGCATGGCAGCGTTGCCCCCGACGCTCACGGTTACCGCCCGCGCTCGACTGGACCGCCTCCGCGCAGTTTAGCCTCGGCCCTTCTGCCTCATCTCCGCCCTTCGCGCTCACTAGCAGCGCGTGGGGCGGTTCTTTTCGTTGTTCCGGTGAGCGCGAGGGGTGGTTCCTCGCCCTTGCCGCTCACCAGCACACGCTTTCCGACGCCCCATCGCCTCCCCGTGAGCGCGAAGGGCGCGCGGCGTGACATCGCCCCGTACCGCGGGTGGCGCGGGTGCCGCGGGTCCGGAAACACACAACCCCGCCCTTGCCGCTCACCGGGAGCAGCGCAACCGCAGTGGGCGGCTGTGCCGGTGAGCGCGAAGGGCGGGGTGGAGAACCGAGCGGGGCGTCGGGTGATGTTTAGAGCTTGGAGCCGGAGCGCTGCCAGTCCTGCTCGATAACGGCATCGCCGGAGGTTTCGACGCGCAGCCCAGAGCAGCCGCCTTCGAAGTAGACGCGGGAGGCCATGGCGATGAGGCCACCATCGACGAATACCTCGACGGTGGAACCGTCTTGGATAATGGTGAGGGTGTCGGAGTCGCCCTCGGCAAGCGTGGCGGTGGCGGGCTCAGAATCGGCAAAGCAATGATTGAAAGCCTTGTTCATTGAGCGATCGAGGCTGATGTCATCGCCGGAGTGGCGGATGGTGGCGGCGGGGTCACCGGCGCCGTCGAGAAGCGTGACGGTGACGCAGGAACCGGAAGGCACCTCCATGACGCCGGTCCATGAGCGGGCGTAATCGGAAAGCTTAACGGCATCGGGCAAGCCCCGGGCGGGGGCTTGGTAGAGGACGCCGCCCTCGAGGGTAACTCGGCGGGGTAAGGAAAGGGCATTGGCCCAGCCTTCGGCTTCCCACGAGGCGTGCTTGGTGGCGTCATCGCCGCGGCCGTTGCCGTTGAGGAGGCCAACGATAACGGCGCGCTCATAGCGCTGCTCGGGGGTGAGCGTGCCGGTGGTGGTGTTGGTACTGCGTGGGCGGGAGAAATCGTGGCCGAAGTCTACGCGGCGGAAGCCGGAGACCACGGTAAAGGTGGTGCCTTCCAGCCGGCCGACGAGGTAGCCGGAGACGTCGCGGCCGCCACGCTCCAAGGTGACAAAGAGGACGTCGTAGACATTGCCGTCAACCTCATCGCGCAGTCGGACTAGGCGCGGGGAGACGACCGGCGGAATGGGCGAGGTAGCGGGGACCTCGCCCTCTAGGAAGCCAGGGTCGCCGTCGAACTTGAGGCTGCCGCGCAGGCGCCAAGACACGCCGTCGGCGGATTCGAGGATGACGGGAACCGGGGCGTCGGAGTGGCCGGTGAGAGCCAACATGAGCCAACCGTCGTGGCCGTCATCGCGGTCCTCTGAGGCCCAGTCGGGCACCACGGAGGGGGAGCGGAAATGATCGAAGTTGCGGGTATTGCCCACGACTTCGCCAAAACGAACGACATTGGGGTCGAGCGCCTGTGGGTCATCGGAGACCTCGCAGATTTCGTCCACGTTGGCGTAGCGGGCGAGGTGAACGGCGATTCCGGCGGCGGTCACGGAGGTGAAGTAGAGATGGATATCGTCTGGGCCTTGGGCTACGGAACCTGCGCGCAGGGAGAGCTCGCCGCCGACGGGGGCGAGGGCATCGTCACAGTCCAACCAGTCAAAGGGAGACTCTTCGGAGTAGGTGTGTCCCCAGCGCGCCGGGGAGTCCGCGGTGGGGCGGTACTGGTAGAACAGATGCCAAGTATCGCCATCGCGCAGGATTCCGGCGGGGGCGTCGAGGACGCCGTCTTCAGGGACAAAATGCAGTTCGGGGCGGTGGGTTGTCACGGCTATCCTTCCTTAAATCAGACTGCGGTAAATATCGACGGTCTGGGCGGCAATCGTAGCCCAAGAAAAATCACGAATGGCACGCTCGCGGCCGGCGCGCCCAAATTCGGCAGCGCGCTTTTTATCGGCGGCGACGTCATTGACTGCAGCGGCGAGGTCGGCCTCGAAGGCTGCGGTATCGGTGGCGTCGTAATGCACTAGCACGCCGGTCTCACCATCGACTACTACCTCGGGAATGCCGCCCACGTTGGAGGCAACAACGGCCGTGCCACAGGCCATTGCTTCCAAGTTCACGATGCCCAGCGGTTCGTAGATGGACGGGCAGACAAAAACATCGGCACCGGTGCAAATCTGCTGGACCTCGTTGCGCGGGAGCATATCCTTGACCCAGAAAATGCCATCGCGCTGGGCGCGCAACTCATCGACCAGTGCCTCGGTCTCGGCCGCGATTTCGGGCGTATCAGGGGCGCCGGCACACAAGACCAGCTGGATGTCTGGATCGAATTTCTGCGCCGCCTGCAGCAGGTGCTTTACGCCCTTTTGCCGGGTGATGCGTCCGACGAAGGCAGCGATGGGGCGCTGCTTATCGACGCCCAGCTTGTCCAAAACATCGCCCTCTCGCGGCTGCCATAGCTCGGTGTCGATGCCGTTGAGGACGACGTGGACCTTGGAGGCATCGATGCGCGGATAGGCATCGAGGATGGAGTCCTTCATACCGGCAGAGACGGCGATTACGGCATCGGCATATTCCATGGCGTTCTTTTCGGACCATGAGGAGATGTCATAGCCGCCGCCAAGCTGCTCGCGCTTCCAAGGGCGGTGCGGCTCGAGAGAGTGGGCGGTGACCACATGCGGAATATCATAAAGCCGGGCGGAGAGGTGGCCAGCAAGGCCCGTATACCACGTGTGGGAGTGGGCGATGTCGATATCGGAGGCGGCATCGGCCATGCGCAGCCCAGTGGACAAGGTCTGCAGCGCGCCGTTGGCACCCTCGAGTGCGGGATCTACGCCGTGGACAAAGACGTCTTTTTCTTCGCGCGGGGAGCCCATGCAGTGCACGGAGACATCGATGATATCGCGCATGAAACGGGTGAGCTCAGCTACGTGAACTCCGGCTCCGCCGTATATTTCCGGCGGGTATTCTTTGGAAAAGATTCCGGCTCTCATGCCCACCCAGAATACGTATCTCTGCTGTCATGTGCAGAATTCCGATATGGGGGTAAAAATGTGCAAAGTTCTGCTGCGGAATGTGGGATTTGCGGATAGGTTTGAAAACGTGAGAAGCCTGCCGAATGTCCTAGCCATTGTCCTCGCCGGCGGTGAGGGAAAGCGCCTTTTCCCCCTGACCGAAGACCGCGCCAAGCCCGCCGTACCCTTCGGTGGTTCCTACCGCCTCGTTGATTTCGTTTTGTCCAATCTGGTCAATGCCGGTTATCTCAAGATTGCGGTGCTGACCCAGTACAAGTCCCATTCTCTGGACCGCCACATTTCCCAGGCGTGGAACTTGGCGGGGCCGACCCCGCAGTATATTGCCTCGGTGCCCGCCCAGCAGCGCCGCGGCAAGCGCTGGTACAACGGCTCGGCAGATGCAATTGTGCAGTCGCTGAACCTCATCTATGACGAGAATCCGGATTATGTCATCGTCTTTGGTGCAGACCACGTATACCGCATGGATCCGGCACAGATGGTAGAAGAGCATATCGCCACCGGATTGGATTGTTCGGTGGCAGGTATTCGCGTACCGCGCTCGGAAGCGACGGCCTTTGGCTGCATCCAAGCCGATGGCATGGGCACGATTACGCAATTCGTGGAAAAGCCCGCGGACCCGCCGGCTACTCCGGATGATCCGAATATGAGCTATGCCTCGATGGGCAATTATGTCTTTACAGCGCAGGCGCTTATCGACGCCCTTTTGGAGGACGAAAAGAACGAGGACTCCGCCCACGATATGGGCGGTGATATTATCCCGTACTTTGTGGAGCGGGGACAGGCGCATGTGTACGATTTCATGGCCAATGAAGTGCCAGGGGCTACTGAGCGTGACCACGGCTACTGGCGCGACGTCGGCACCATCGATTCCTTCTACGAGGCGCACATGGACATGATTTCGGTGCACCCGATTTTCAACCTTTATAACCAGAATTGGCCGATCCACTCGACGGATGATTCCAATTTCCCACCGGCCAAGTTCGTGCAAAACGGCATCGCGCAGTCGTCGATGGTGGCCCCAGGCTGCATCGTCTCTGGCGGCACTGTGCGCAATTCAGTGCTGGCGTCCGATGTCCATGTGGCCGACGGAGCTACGGTCGAAGGATCAGTGATCCTGCCTGGCGTGCGTATCGGGCGCGGTGCAGTGGTGCGCCGCGCGATCCTAGATAAGAACGTCGTCGTTAGTGATGGCGCGATTATCGGAGTGGACCGCGAGCGTGATGAAGAGCGCTTTAAGGTTTCTGACGGCGGCGTGGTCGTCGTCGGCAAAAACCAAAAGGTCTAGAGCTTCGTCACGAGGGTGAGCCCGGAACCCAGCGGCAAGCGGGTTACGCTCGCCCCCTCGAGCTCGCGCAGGTACTCGTCTGCTTCGCGGGCGGCGGCGGTGTCGCGGTCGGTCCGGGAGGCGTCGGCAAGCGTGCCATCGAGCAAAGAATTAGCCAAGACTAGGGTGCCGCGCTGGTGCAGCAGTGGCCAGGCGGCCTTGATGATGGCTGGTAACTCGAGCGCGGCGACGTCGGCGTAGATCACCTGATAAGCATCGTTGGCAAGGCGACCCATGACTTCGAGTGGGCGCGATGGCAAAAAACGGCCGCGGGATGGCGCGTAGCCGGCCTCGCGGAATGCGGTCTTGGCGCTGCGCTGGTGCTCCGCCTCGGGGTCGATGCAGGTCAAAATGCCGTTATCGGGCATGCCGGCGAGCACATAGAGGCCCACTACATTGGCGGCCGGGGTAATGGCCACAGCTTGAGGACGCTCGGTGGAACCAGTGGAGGCGGCCGTCAGGGTGGTGAGCAGCTGGCCGGTGGATTCATCCGGGACTGGCAAGCCGTACTCTGCGGCGTGGTCGCGTGCGCCACTTAGGGCCGGGGATGCTTCGCTGTTGGTCTCGATATAAGAACGCAGTGCTTCGTATGCGGTATTAGTCACGTAATAAACCATAGGGAAAAGTGTCCGCCAATGTGGCAAAAACGCGCTTAGCCAGCAAGGTTGTGGTCGGTGGGGATAATGTGACGGGTTCACAGGATATTATCAGTACTATGGCTGGAGTTTCTGTGCTGAGTGTAGAAAGATGACATGCATGACAAAAATGAAGCGCGATGCCGAATCCCTTCAACCTGCAACCTCTGAGGCAGAGTTGACCGGTACCGCAGCATTCGATGCTGGCACGGGCGACATGCCCGCTTGGGGTGACCTCGTGGCCGAGCACGCCGATGGGGTCTACCGCTTGGCTTATCGCCTGTCTGGCAATCAGCATGACGCCGAGGATCTCACCCAGGAAACCTTCATGCGCGTCTTCCGCTCCTTGGACAAGTATCAAGCCGGAACGTTTGAAGGCTGGTTGCACCGTATTACCACTAACCTCTTTTTGGATATGGTTCGTCACCGTTCCAAGATCCGCATGGAGGCCCTGCCAGAGGATTATGAACGCGTTCCTGGTACGGATATGACCCCGGAGCAGGCTTATTCCGTGGCTAACCTGGATCCAGCTTTGCAGTCCGCGCTCGACGGGCTGGCTCCCGATTTCCGCGTGGCCGTGGTCCTGTGCGATGTCGTTGGGATGAGCTATGACGAGATTGCAGAGACCCTTGGTGTCAAGATGGGTACGGTGCGCTCACGCATCCACCGCGGCCGCTCCCAGCTACGTGCGGCGCTAGAAAAAGAGGCGCAAACCAATGCGGAAACGCGCATGCTGCTGCGTACGCGCTAAACTTTAGAGAAACTGCATAGTCCCCGCTGCCGGCGGGGACTTTCCGCGTCAATGAAGGCCGAGCAACTAGTGGAGGAGGGATCGATGGACTCGCTGCGAGGACGCCGAACCTTGTCCACGCTGAGCGTGCACGGCGGATTTGATGCCGCCCAAGCAAAGGCTCGCGATAGGGCGAAGGCCAAGGCGCGGCGTAGCGATACCATCGGGCATTTGGGCCCAGAGGCGGTTGTTGCCTTTGTGGACGGCGAGATGGAGCCAAAATTTATGCACCGTGTGCGCATTCACCTGGTGCACTGCGCTGAATGCCGCGCGGATGTGCATCAGCAGCGTCGTGCCTCGGAATGGGTGCGCCACTGCGCGGAGTCCGCAACGGTCAAGGCGCCGCAGTCCTTGCTCGCGAAGCTCGCAGGCATTGCCACGGAGGGGGTAGCGCCCGGGCCTGATGCAGCAACGCCGGCGCACCGGCCCCAGCAGGACTTCTTAGACAAGGTGGAGATGGTGGTTCGCGCAATCAAGCACAATCAGCGCGGCTAAGAGCGAAGGACTAGTATTTAAGCGTGTTTTCTTCCATTGGTTGGCCCGAGATTTTCGTCATTGTGCTCTTGGGCATCATCGTCATCGGCCCAGAACGCATGCCTGAGGTGATTAAGGACGTGCGCGCAGCCATCTATGCGGCGCGGAAGGCCATCAATAATGCCAAGGCGGAGCTCAATGGGGAGATGGGCTCTATTACCTCGGAATTTGATGATATCCGTGGCCCGCTTACCCAAGCCGCGCAGTGGACGCGTCTGGGGCCGAAGGGCGCAATCACCAAGGCGCTTTTCGACGGCGACGAATCCGCCTGGGATGACTTCAATCCCCAGAAGATGGCAGAAGATATTAAGAGCAATACCGCTCCCAAGGAGCCGGAGCAGCAACAACCGCAACAGCGCCCAAGCTTCGACTATTCCCAGGTTTATGCCGAACAGCCGCAGCAGCCACAGCCACAGCCGCACCAGCGCGCCGCAGCTTCGCAACCGCAATCGACGGAGCAACCCGCGACCGAAAAGAAACCGCCGCGCGGTGGGGAAGAATCCACCGGCGGCGGCATGTGGGAAGATGTAACCTAGGGGCTAGTTCACGCCCAAGTTCAGATTTTTGCCCACTAGGGAATCGGAGCGGATGGCCAGTTTATCGGCCACCGCCTGGATCTGTTGGGCGGCGGGGGACTCGGGGGCATCTATAACGATCGGAGTGCCGGCATCGCCACCGCTGCGCAGGGTGGGATCCAGAGGCACCGAAGCCAGCAGTGGAACCTCATGGCCAAGAATGACGCCGAGGCGATCGGCCACAATCTGTCCGCCGCCGGTACCAAAGACATCCATGGTGGAGCCATCCGGCATGACCATAGCGCCCATATTCTCAATCACGCCGGCCACGCGCTGGCGCGTCTGCTGGGAGATGGACCCGGCACGCTCTGCCACCTCGGCGGCCGCGGCCTGCGGGGTGGTTACGATAAGTAGCTCCGCATTAGGGATGAGCTGGGCCACGGACAGGGCGATATCGCCCGTGCCTGGAGGAAGATCCAGCAGGAGAACGTCTAGGTCACCCCAGAAAACGTCGGCCAAGAACTGCTGCAATGCACGGTGGAGCATAGGTCCGCGCCAGACCACAGGGGCGTTGCCTTCGACGAATTGCCCGATGGAGATGTGCTTAATGCCGTGGGAAATCGGGGGCAAAAGCATCTCATCATCGAGAACGGTCGGGCCATCGGTGCAGCCCAGCAAATTAGGAACAGAGTGGCCGTAAATATCGGCATCGACGATGCCGACTTTAAGCCCCTTGTGCACCAGCGCCGCGGCGAGATTTACCGTCATCGAGGACTTGCCGACGCCGCCCTTGCCAGAAGCCACCGCAAAGACACGCGTGGTGGATTCTGGCTTGGCAAACGGGATTTCCGGCTCAGCTTGGCCGCCACGAAGCTTCTTTTTCAGCTCGCGGCGCTGCTCATCACTCATGGCTTCCATCGTCACGGTGACGTTTCCTACGCCCTCAATATCCTCTACTGCTGCGCGAGTATTGGACTCGATGGTGGACTTCATGGGGCAGCCAGCGATGGTGAGGTAAATTTCTACGGCTACATCGTTTCCGGTGACAGAAACTGATTTCACCATGTTGAGCTCGGTGATGGGACGCCCGATTTCGGGATCTTCAACGCGGGAAAGTGCCTCGCGTACGGCGGATTCAGTAATAACGCTAGACATAACCCTTGCCATCTTAGTCGGGCCGCAACAGGAGGTAAACACGCCCTCGGTGTAGAATCATCTAGACGCTCGATCGCCGCCAATCTGAAGGAGAATAGTATCGCCATGCGCAGCTGTGCCCGCCCTGCCCACGCCATTGCTGGCGTGGTGCTCTCTGCCATGCTGCTTACCGGCTGCTCCTCCCAGTTTGATGGAGATCCTTATGCGGATAATGCTAAGCGTGCCCCCGTTGGCATCATGGTAGATGCTAGTGAGACCGACCAAGTAGTGCTGGCGGAGATCTTTCGCCAAGAGCTGATCAGACAGGGGCGTGAGGCCTCCCTTGTTAGGGAGGATATTTTCCAAGAGTCTAGGTCCGGTCGCTATTTGAACCCCAATGGTAATTTTTATGTCGGGTGCACGGGGGCTTTTCTCAGCGTTCTCAATCCCGGTGAGGCGCGGGAAATATCCAAGGACTATAGAAAAGCTCAGCACTCCTCCCAACCAGGCGGTGAGGACTACCTAGCGCGTACTCACATCGCTTTAATGTCTGCACTTCCAGGCGACCTAGGCGCGGTGGAACCATCCAGCGCCACTGGCTGTGAGGACGCGGAGCCAAAGCTCCCCGAGAATTTTGTGGCGCTCTACCAGGATGATCTCTTGGACCGCGAGGAACGCCAATCTATAGCTTCATTGACGAAGTTCATCACGCGAAAAGACATCTCTGAATTGGCGCAAGAGGCAGAGCAAAAAGGCGACGTGGCAAAAGTGGTTCGCACGTGGCTGCACGGCTCCGGCACGAAAATGCTCGATGAGGAAGGCGACTCAGATTCTTCCGGTGGGTCTGATCTCACCGGAGGCTCCAAATAGTTTTTCTTTGGCGGGTAGGCGAAAGTTTCCAGGCGTCGACAACTCGGAAACCACCAAGTCAAGTAAAACCAACGGGCCCGACAGCTCGTGGTTATCTGAACGGCGCCCAAAGCCTTCGAGCTTGACGTAGATGCCAATTCCCGAACATTTCAGCAGATCCGATCAACGGTGCTGGTGCGAACGCGGTCGGCCATAGCACAGCAATACCCTCACCCCCTCCCTTCGCGCTCACCGGTAACGCACCTTTCTCGCAGCGGTCACTCCCCGTGAGCGCGAAAGGAGTGAAGTCTGCGCTAAGAACGTGAGAGGAGAGGAGAATCGAGTAAGAAGAGAGTGCTAGTTGAGAAGCAAGCCGAGTCCGTAGTTCCTGAGGAACGTTGGCCCGCATGAGTAAACCCCAGTGAGGAGTCCTCACTGGGGTTTAAACATTTCGAAGAGCTTTAGATGTCAAAAGCCTCTTCCAGCAGGTTTTTCTGCTCAATCTGGTGCACCTTGGCATTGCCGGTAGCAGTCGAGGACTGGGCACGGCGGGAAACGCGAACCATTTCAGGCATATCTGGGATCAGGGTGCGCAGGTGCTCATTGTAGAACGGCCATGGACCCTGGTTGGCCGGCTCGTCCTGTACGAAGCGAATCTGGGTGGCATTCGGGTAAGCCTCAAATGCCTCGCGCAGGCGGTTGAACGGAATCGGGTGGAGCATCTCCACGCGGACGATGGCGATGTCATCGCGGCCGTCGGCCTCGCGCTTCTTCTCCAGATCCCAGTACAGCTTGCCGGAAACCAGCATGATGGTCTTGACCTTGTCGGTATCGCCAACCTTCTTGCCGTCAACGTCAACGTAGTTCGGATCGTTGATAACGGACTGGAAGCGCTTGACCTCGGTGAAGTCCTCCACGGCGGAGGTGGCCGCCTTGTTGCGCAGCATGGACTTCGGGGTGAAGACGACCAATGGACGCTTCATCTCACCGAGAGCCTGGCGGCGCAGCAGGTGGAAGTGGTTAGCCGGGGTGGAAGGCTGAGCCACGGTCATGGAACCCTCAGCGCACAGCTGGAGGTAGCGCTCGATGCGGGCGGAGGAGTGGTCCGGACCCTGGCCCTCGTAGCCGTGCGGCAGGAGGAGTACCAGGCTGGACAGCTGGCCCCACTTGGCCTCACCGGAGGAGATGTACTCATCGATAATGGTCTGGGCGCCGTTGGCGAAGTCACCGAACTGTGCCTCCCACGCCACGAGGGCGTCTGGGTTGCCCACGGTGTAGCCGTATTCGAAGCCCATGCCAGCGTACTCGGTCAGCGCGGAGTTGTAGACCATGAACTTGCCGCCATTGCCCTTGGAGGTGGCGATGGCGTGCATCGGGTTGTACTCATTGCCGTTGCGTGGGTCGAATGTAACGGCGTGGCGCTGGGTGAAGGTACCGCGGCGGGAATCTTCACCAGCCAGGCGGACGACCTTGCCCTCGCCGGCCAGGGAACCGAAGGCGATGAGTTCGCCCCAACCCCAGTCGATGCCGCCCTCGCGGGAAGACTTCTCGCGATCCTTGGCTACCTTGCCCACGCGCTTGTGGTACTCGAAGTCCTCTGGTGGGTTGCCATAGGCGGCACCCAGCTCGGCGAGTTCCTCGGCGGTGATGGAGGTATCCAGGCCGCGGGTGAGCTCCTGGGAGGAGGTGATGCCAGTCTGCTCCTTCGGGCGAGCCTTGCCAGCTTCCTTGTGCTCAGCAAAGACGGACTCCATCTGATCATGGAAGTCGCGTGCGGCTGCTTCGGCGTCTTCGGCGGAGAGGTCACCACGGCCGATGAGGTCGTTGGTGTAGCGCTCGCGCACTGCCTTGTGCTCGTCGATGACAGAGTAAAGCTCTGGCTGGGTCATGGATGGGTCATCGGCCTCGTTGTGACCGCGCAGGCGGTAGACCATGAGGTCGATGAAGACATCCTTGCCAAACTGGCGGCGGTACTCGGCAGCCATCTGGCCCACCCAGACAACTGCTTCTGGGTCGTCGCCATTGACGTGGAAGACCGGGCAGTCGAAGCCCTTGGCCAAGTCGGTGGCGTAGTGGGTGGAACGGCCGGAATCCGGGGTAGTGGTGAAGCCCACCTGGTTATTGACCACGATGTGGACGGTGCCGCCGTTGGTATAACCGCGCAGCTGGGACAGGTTGATGGTCTCCTGGACAATGCCCAGGCCGGTGAAGGATGCATCGCCGTGGAGCATGACCGGAACAACGGTGTGGCCCTCTGGGCCCTTGTCCAAAATGTCCTGCTTAGCGCGCGCGATGCCTTCCATGACTGGGTCCACGGCCTCGAGGTGGGACGGGTTGGCAGCAAGGGTGACCTTGATTTCGCCATCGCCGAACATCTGGAGGTGGTGGCCCTCAGAACCCAAGTGGTACTTAACGTCACCGGAGCCGCCGAGCTGGCCGCCCTTGTAGTTGCCGTCGAACTCGCCGAAGATATCGGCCAGCGGCTTGCCCACGATATTGAAGAGAACGTTCAGGCGGCCGCGGTGCGGCATACCGATGACGACCTCGTCCAAATCCTGGCCAGCGGCAGTATCGATGATGGAATCCAGCAACGGAATGAGGGTCTCAGCGCCCTCGAGGGAGAAGCGCTTCTGGCCCACGTACTTGGTCTGCAAGAAGTTCTCGAATGCCTCGGCGGCATTAACCTTCTGCAGGATGTACTTCTGCTCCGCGTTGGTGGGCTTCGGCATGCCAGCCTCGAGGCGGTCCTGCAGCCAGCTGCGCTCATCGCGGTCCAAGATGTGGGTGTACTCGGAGCCGACCTTCAAGGTATAGGCGGCGCGCAGGCGAGACAGCACCTCGCGCAGAGTCATCTGCTCCTTGCCGCCAAAGCCACCGACGTTGAAGGTGCGGTCCAGATCCCAAATGGTCAGGCCGTGGGTCGCGATATCGAGGTCGCGGTGATCCGGGTTAGGCAGTCCCGGCTGTACCCAACCCAGCGGGTTGGTATCGGCAAGCAGGTGGCCGCGGGAGCGGTAGGACTCGATGAGCTGCATGACGCGGGTGTTCTTGTCCACGCCGGAGTTTGGCACGTCCTGTGCCCAACGGAATGGCTCATAAGGCACGCCCATGGAGGAGAAGAGGTCGTCCCAGAACGCGCCGTCGACAAGCAGCTGGCCAATGGTGCGCAAAAATTCGCCGGACTCTGCACCCTGGATAACGCGGTGGTCATAGGTGGAGGTCAAGGTAACCAGGCGGCCTACACCTAGGTCAGCCAAGCGATCTGCGGAAGCACCGGCGAACTCGGCCGGATAATCCATAGAGCCCACGCCGATGATGGAGCCTGCGCCCTTAGTCAGGCGGGCGATGGAGTGGCGGGTGCCGATGCCGCCCGGGTTGGTGAGGTTAATGGTCACACCAGAGAAGTCATCCATGGTGAGCTTGTTCTTGCGGGAACGGGTAACAATATCCTCATAAGCCGCAACAAACTCGGAGAAGGACTTGGTCTCGCACTCCTTGATGGCGGCAACGACCAGCGCGCGGGAGCCATCCTTCTGCGGGAGGTCAATGGCTAGGCCCAGGTTGATGTGCTCGGGCTGGATGACATAAGGCTTGCCATCCTTGAGCTCGTAGCGCACGTTCATATCTGGGTGCAGCTGCACGGCCTTGACCATGGCGTAGCCGATGATGTGGGTAAAGGAGATCTTGCCACCGCGGGTGCGCTTGAGGTGGTCATTGATCATGGAACGGTTTTCCCACATGAGCTTGACCGGCATATCGCGCACGGTGGTAGCGGTAGGAATTTCCAAGGATTCTTCCATGTTCTTAGCAATGGCCTTGAACATGCCCTTGAGCTGGCGCTCTTCGCCGCCCTTGTAGTCCGCAATATGGTCCAGCGGGGACTCAGACTTCTTTACGGACTGCTGTGCCTTAGCGGACTTCTCCTGTGCCTTGGACACGGACTTATCCACGTTGGTTTCGCGGACCTCCTGCTTGCGGGCGGTAGTAGTACCCTCAGTCTTCTTCGCGGCTGGCTTAGACGGCTTCGCGGCCTCCTTGGCTGGGGCCTTAGACTTAGGCGCGCCGTTTGCCTCGAAGTAGTCGCGCCACTCCTTATCTACGGAGCTCGGGTCCTTGGAGTACTGCTGGAACTGCTCGTCTATCAGCCACGCATTGGGGCCGAAGATATTCGATGTGCTCACGGCAGGTATTCGCCTCATTTCTCTGCTTTAAAATGGTCGTTTATTCGACTTTAGTGCGGCCTTTGTACGAGCGCATACGTCACCCGCCAAAGAGTCTGCCTACATGATACGGGGCATACCCCTAAACTCACTATGTTAGGGGTATCAATAGCCCCACTTTCCGGTTTCTGGCTACCCCTAGCCTTAGGTAAGGGGGGAAAGCTGCTCGCCGGCGTGCTCGATGACCTGCTTGGCCAGCTTGCGATTGGCGGTGGTGCCTAATACCGCGCCAATGCCCATGGGCATCAGTTTGCTTACCCACGCCCACTTGAGGCGTTTGGTGACTTGTTTGGTAAAAAGCTTGGTCAGGCGGCCGTTGATGCCAGATAGAGTGGGGCCGGAGAATCGGGACAGGCTAGCGGCCGAGCGCATACCAGCAACGCTATTGAGGTCCCCGACAAAGGTATCGACCAAAGCGGACCCCTTCGAGCCGGTGAGCACGACGAGTACAAGGGCGCGGCGGCGCTCGGGGGACTTGATGTCATCGCCACGCAGGTAGGCAGAAGCCAAGATGTACCAAGCTGCGGCCTCTAAGAAAACCACGGACTCGCCTGCGATGGTGGCAGCGCCGGTTACCAAACCAATACCCGGGATGGCGGCGGATGCACCTGCGGCCGCACCGGTACCGGAGGTGATATTAAGGAAGTGCTTGTCAATGAGCTCCTGCAGCTTCTGTGGGCTTGCGCCCTTATTGCGCTTTTTCAGGCTCTCGACATACTTGATGATGACGCCAGATTGTATCGATACCGCGCGGTCCAAAGAGTTGAGCAGGGCAGAGGTAAAGCGGTTGCTGTCCTCCGGATCGATGTCATAGGTATCGACGGTATCCACCTCGGTGGAGTTGTCCTTTTTATCTTTAGTGAATAAACCCATGTGTCCTTCTCTTTCGCTAAAACTTATCCGTGCCCAGCATAGTAAAGGCTGCATTAATGTGCCGCCGCGCCGCAATCAGATCGCCCTGGGCGTGCAGGCCACCTAAGCTAGTGGACATGGTTAGGCCGCACGAGAATTACCGCGATTCCGGGGATGTCTTCCCGGAGGAGTCCTCCGCGGCGGCGCGACTGAAGGCGGAGCAGGCGCACGAACGCGCCCGCCGCGCCTACGAGGAAGCTCGAAACGCCCTGGCAGATGAGCTGACGGTGCGCACCACCTCTGGTTGGGTGCGCGGTGTTATTGAAGAGGACCTGCGCCCCGATCGCCCCATTAGCGCCGGGCCGGTGTTGACGTGGCGCGGTATCCCGTTTGGAGATACCACCGCTGGGGACAATCGCTTCCGCGCCCCGCAGCCCGCGCCGGCGTGGGAGGGCGTGCGCGATTGCAGTCAGTTCGGCCCGCCGGCCCCGCAGCCCACGTACTCCTGGACCGACCGCATTATCGGCTCCGAGGACTGCCTGTACCTCGACATCGTGCGCCCGCGCACCGAGGAGAAGCTTCCTGTGGTGGTCTATTTACATGGCGGCAGCTTCATTATGGGTTCGTCTCATATGCTCATGCTTCGTGGTTTCGAGCTAGCCACCCGCATGGACGTGGTCTACGTATCCATCAATTTCCGCCTTAACTCTTTGGGTTATTTGGACCTGCGCAGCCTAGGCGGCGACTGCAGTGCCAACCCGGCGGTGGCTGACCAGATCTTGGCATTGCAGTGGGTGCGCGATAATATCGCCGCCTTTGGCGGTGACCCTGACTCTGTCACCCTCATGGGCGAGTCTGCCGGCGGTGCGGCCGTTTTGACCTTGATGACGAGCCCGCCCGCGGAGGGCCTATTCCATCGCGCCATCGCCCAGTCCCCGCCGATCGCCATGATTCACTCCCGGGCTCAATCCACCTTGTGGGCGCGCGAGCTGGTTCACCGGTTGGCCTTGCCGCGCCGCACCTCGGTAGAGGATCTGCGGCAGGAAAACTTTGCTGATTTGGTGCGCTCCGGCCAGTCCATGATGTGGCGGGCTGGAGAGCTCATTCACCTTAATTCTTGCTATGCGCCCACGGTGGATGAGGAGCTTATTCCAGAACACCCCATTGCCGCCTTTGAAAACGGCCACCAGCATCAAGTTCCGCTGCTCATCGGCACGAACTCGGACGAGGCTAGCTTTGGCAAATTCCTCTTCCAGCGCCAAAGCTCCCGTGAGCGCGCCGCCCTGCGCCTATTGGCCTCCTTCGATCCCCAGCATGCCCCTGAGGTGGTTGCCGCTTATGACGGCGCAGTGGCCCGCGAAGACTTTGCGCACCTGCTTGCCGACGCCCTCTTTTGGGCACCCTCCACCCGCATCGCCGCCGCCCACGCGCAGGTGGCACCAACGTGGATGTACCGCTTCGACTTCGCCTCTGCCGTACTCAAGTGGTTGGGCCTAGGGGCCATGCACTCGATGGAGCTGGGCAACGTCTTTGGTGACCCACATTCTTCGCGCGCGTCCTTCCTTACTAATTGGGGCTCGCGCGCGGAGATGGAAGAACTTACCGCCACCATGCAGCAGCACTGGTCCGCCTTTATCCACGGTGGCCGCCCGAAGATGAGCTGGCCGCGCTACGGGCTCAAGCAGCGGGCCACCATGATCTTTGATGCGGAAGCCTATATTGAAAACGCCCCGCACGAGCTCAAGCGGCAAGCGTGGGAAGGATACCACATGTTGGAGTGGGGAAGTGGGCGCCCAGAGCTGGTGAAATCTTTGGGCTTCCAACCATACGGGTGGGAATAGCGGTAGACTCCACAGTGACCGCGGGCGGCGGCTTGCCTACCGTGGGGACCTCTGCTTCCGAAGGATGGATTTTAAACCACCATGAGCTTTTTCGAAGATATTGCTTCTGCATTGGATGCCGAGGGCATCGAGTCCCGCGTCAATGATGACGTCATGTTCGTTCCAATCACCTCTGATCTGGAAATCCAATTTATTGAAATCGATCCGCTCCTGCCTGCAGCAAATGTCTATATCGCTGCGGCAGACGTTGATGAAGACGATGAGGAATTTGAGGCAGTCTTGGTCTCCGTCGCCTTCTCTGTAGATGACGCCGTGGAGGCGGTTTCTCGCCACATCGCTACCGACCAAGTGGTCACCGTCCTGCGCGACCTGCTGGAGGGCACCGATGAACGCATTGCGGAACTAGAATTTTCCCAAGATGAGCTCAACCCACACCTTGTCGTGGCTGAAGTAGCCAATGACTCGGAGCTGCGCGTGCTTGTGGAAACCATAGACGGTGTCCCTTCTGCCATCGTCCGCTTCCTCGCTTTCGACTTCGACGAAGACGATCTAGATGACATGGAAGATGAGGCCGTCACCCTCGCCTGGGAAGTTGATGAAGAGGATGAGGATCTCGATGAGGCCGACCGCCTCGCCCTCTTTGATAACGCCGACTTTGATGATGTCCCCATCGTGGAGGTTCCTGCCGAGGCCCTCGAGCTTGGTACCTACACCGATTTCGATCGCCTCTTCGACGTCCTGGGGCTTGTTTCTGAGCAAGCTTTGGACTGGGAAGCGCAGCTCGTATCCTTCGATGACGAAGACTATGAAGAACCGGACGTCTACGACATCTTCGGTGAGGATGACGGGGACGAAGAGGAGGACTACTTCGACACCGATGATGCCGACGTGGACGATGAATCCGAGGCCGAAGCAGCTGAAGATAAGTAAACCCTACCTCCCATAGCCCAGCTCACCGCCTTCTTGCGGTGGGGCTGGGCCTTTCTCTTTTTCAAAGCATCATTGCAGGTAGGGGTATAGATTATATATTCCTTATTGTCTTGCTACTTTCACGCGCCGGCAACTAGGCTTTAGAAGGTTCCCGGCCTGGGACTGAAAATCCGCCCCAGGCCAAACCTTATGAGGAGTAGAAAACCATGGCAGTGAACCGCGATACTACGTGGCGATACGTTCTTGTCGTTGTTGCCGTAGCACTCTCGCTTGCCGCGTGGTTTTGCACCGTGCTTGGCGTGTACTCCACGGTGAGCGTGACTTTTGAGTCTTATCTGACCGCCAGCGTCTGGGTGCTGCTCTTGGTGGCTGCGGTGCTGTTATACACCTCGCAGTATGGGTTGGTGCCCAATTGCATCCTCTTGTATCCCATCTTCGGTGCCTCGATAAATTTATTGCTGGGCTCGTTGACGGTGCGCTCGCAAGCCCCGTTGTTCTTCGATGCCGTGGGCACCTCCATCGTGGCAATCATCGCCGGTCCTGTGCTGGGTATGGCCACGGGCTTGACCACCACGGTGTTGGGAGGAGTGTACTTTGCCTATGATCTCGCCTTTGCTCCTGTGGGCATCTTTATCGGCGCCGCCGTGGGTTTGATGGCCCGCCGCGGGGTATTTAATAGGCTCTCGTCGATCATTTTTTCCGGCCTCGGTATGGGCATCGGCTCCGGCGTGATGAGCGTATATGTCCTGATCTTTTCGTTCAGCGGGCGTCCACGCCAGGAACCGCAAAACCTTACCAAGTTCTATGAGCTGATCTTTCAAGATGAGCGCCTGGCCATCATCCTGCAAGGCCTTACCTCTGACATCTTGGACAAGGTCTTTACCGTTCTCATCGCCTGCTTGGTTTTGCGTTTTATGCCCAAGGCAATCGCTCGACACTACACGGTGACCTTTAACCGCGAAGTATTGAAAAAGATCCTGCACGCGCCTGACCCGCATGCAGCACCGGATGTGCCGGGGCAGCAGACAAAACAGCCCGTGACCGCTTAGGCGGCTTGGGTTAAGCCGGCGAATAACGACTCGGGGGAGCGGACGGGTTGAAAAGAGCTATCCACGAGCCATACATAGGTGGCATTGGGGCCGCGAGAGACCTCGTGGACGGCATCAACCATCTCCGCCGGCACAAGCGTGCGTACCCAGCCATCGGCCACGGCAGGTTCCACCGTTTGGCCAAAGTTCTCGGTTATGCGGATGGTGATGAGGTATGCGGGAATGCGGTCTTGCCCAAAGCCGCGCACTCGGGCCTTTACGCGTGAACCCACGCGGTGGCGGGTAATGCTCATGCAGTAGTCTCCGCCCGGTCCACCCGCGGCCGTCGGCAGCTGCTTGAGTGGTGGGCGCCAGGTGGGAGTAGGGCGGGCCAGGGAACGTGGGTGGTGCAGGATAGCGGTAATGGACTCGATGGTGTCGTATTCGTGGTAGAGCAAATCTGCGGCAATCTCGCTGGCGGAACGTGGGAGGAACATCGGGGTGGACTGGGGAAAGTTCTTTTCTGCGTTGTACATGGCCATCACATTAGAACCCTGCGCGGACACTCGCCCACGCTAGTAGAACACCTGTACGAACAGAGATTGAAAATGGCTTTCCTGTAACTGAAGGATTAGAGTTGCAGCCGATATGATGAATACGCCAAGTGGGGAAATAAGCCCAGAACAAAAGCCGCAAATTCCACGCGAGATCTGGGTTATGGTCACCGCCGCATTCATCATCGCGCTGGGATACGGTCTCATCGCTCCGCTCTTGCCGCAGTTTGTGGTGAGCTTCGATGTCTCCATGGCCGCCGCGGGCCTGGTGGTTTCCATCTTCGCTGCCTCGCGCCTGCTTTTCGCGCCGATGTCCGGTTCATTGGTGGATCGCGTCGGCTCACGCCGCGTCTACCTCATTGGCCTCATGACCGTCGCGGTAACCACCGGACTCGTCTCCATTGCCCAAAGCTACTGGCACATCGTGGCCCTGCGAGCCCTAGCCGGCATTGGCTCGACCATGTTCACGGTCTCGGCCATGGGCCTTATTGTGCGCATGTCCCCGCCGTCGATTCGCGGCAAGTGTTCTGCCACCTATGCCACGGCCTTCCTGCTAGGTAATGTTGCTGGCCCGGTTCTTGGGGCCAGCCTGTCCTTCCTGGGCTTTCGTTGGCCATTTTTCATCTACGGTGTGGGTGTCGCACTCGCCGCATTCGTTGTCTGGTGGCAAATGCCCCGCGTCAACCACAAGCAGGCTAACAAGGATGAACTGCCGCCCATGCGCCTGCAGGAAGCCTGGGGTGACACCGCCTATCGTGCGGTCTTAACTTCCAACTTCGCGCACAGCTGGATCAACATGGGCGTGCGGGTGTCCGTCCTTCCTCTATTTGCCGCCTCTATCTTCCACAATGGCGCCGCGGCATCCGGCCTTGCACTCGCGGTCTTTGCTGCTGGGAACACCATCGTCTTGCAATTTTCGGGCAGGTGGTCCGATATCCACGGCCGCAAGCCACTCATCCTTATCGGCCTGGTCGGTTCCGCCATTTTCATGGTTCTCATGGGCATGGCTACCAGTGTCTGGTTCCTCCTGCTCGTGTCCGCCTTCGCCGGCGCATCTTCCGGGCTCATTAACCCCTCCCAGCAGGCCGCGGTGGGAGACATCGTGGGCAATGAGCGCTCCGGCGGCAAGGTGCTATCCACCTTCCAGATGGCCGGAGACTTCGGCCAAATCTTAGGCCCCATGCTCATTGGCCTGCTTGCCGACGCCTCCGGCTTCCCCCTCGCCTTCACCGTCTGCGGCGCCATCGCCTTCATCGGCATCATTGCCTGGGCATTCGGCCGCGACCCGCACGCTGAGGTGGGGAATAAGCCGAAGCGGGTGCCGCAGGAGAACTAAGCATTTGGAGTTGGGCTAGAAAAGTTCAGCCAATTGGGAGACGCATAGATAAACGAAGGCGACGGAGATAATCGCCATCAAGGTGTTGACGAACCAGCCATTTCTCCATTTCTTTGGCGTGTGTCTGGTATTCAGCAATACCAGGAGGGTCAGGCCTAAAAAGGGCATGAAAAGTGAGCCGAGGACTCCATAAGCGATGATGAGCCCAGTTGGCTTTCCAAGGAGAAGCAACAACATTGGTGGAAAGGTTAGCCAGATGAGATAAGCGCGGTAATACTTTCCACCGGTACTTGTCCTCGGATCGCCTTGCGGAATCTTTTTGAGGTGGCCAATATAGTCGGCGAACATGAGGGAAACGCCGTTCCAAACACCAAGGCAAGAGGAGAATGCGGCAGAGAAAAATCCGATGATGAACATTTTGGAGATGAAGGTTCCGTAGCGGTCCTCAAGTACATCCGCCATATCAACGAGGCCCTGATCGTTATCGGATACGGCGACGTTGGCGCTGTAAAGAAGCTCGGCGCCCAGCACGAGTGTAGCCAGAACGAAGATTCCGGTGACTGCGTAAGCTACCGCATTGTCCATACGCATAACCTTCATCCATTTCGGCGTGTACCATTCCTTTTCCCGCAGCCAGTAGCCGTAGGCAGCTAGAGTAATAGTCCCGCCCACTCCGCCAGCGATGGATAGTACATAGACAAAGGATCCATCCGGAATTTGTGGCACTAAGCCACCGATGATTTCGGGAAGGTTAGGGGTAGTAATGGCGGCGATGCCGACTACAGTGACAAACATAATCCCGACCAAGATGGCTGAAAGTTTTTCAAAAAGCTGATATTGGCCAAGCCAAGTCAGGACAAAACAGGAAATGCCGGTGATAATTGCCCACATTTCGAGACTGGTGTTCGGGAAAAGAGCGCTGAGGGCCAGTCCAGTGCCGGACATCGCGGCGGCGCCGTATACGAGTCCCCAGATAACGATATAAGGGGCAAAGTACCAAGCAGTCGAACGCCCTAGCTCACGCCAACCATGGAACATCGTGTTTCCGGTGGCAAGGCTATACCGTCCGACACCTTCGACCAATACAATCTTCATAATCGTACCGATGATGGGCGGAATCAAGCGGTGGATGCGCCACGCTTGAATAGTTCGTTAAGTATTTCACGTGGGGTTGCGCCGCCGAGGATTTGTCGGGGTGTTTCGTTGAGCTCATTTTGCACCCACGCGACA
>NZ_JAVBIE010000009.1:0-110461 GCF_032821635.1 Corynebacterium nasorum
CGTCAATTGCTAGACTGTTTCTTCGTGATTGTAACCAATGATTTCGAAGTCAGGGTAGGAGCGCGCACGCTTCTCGAAGCCCCCGGGCAGCACCTGCGTGTGCAACCCGGTGACCGCATCGGGCTCATCGGCCGCAACGGCGCGGGCAAGACGACGACCATGCGCATTTTGGCAGGGGAGACCGAGCCCTATGGCGGCTCAGTTACTCGTTCGGGCCCCATTGGTTATTTGCCCCAGGATTCCCGCGAAGGAAATATTGAACAGACCGCGCGAGAGCGCGTTCTCTCCGCACGCGGTTTGGATGATCTCAAGCGCCGAATGGCCAAGCAACAAGAGCTTATGGAATCGGCCACTGACGATAAGTTCCGGGATAAGGCCATCCGGAAATACTCCCGCTTGGAGGAGCAATTCGAGTCGCTTGGCGGCTATGAAGCCGACTCCGAGTGCGCGCAGATATGCGATAATTTGGGTCTGCCGCAGCGCGTCCTAGACCAGCAACTCAAAACTCTCTCGGGTGGTCAGCGCCGCCGCGTGGAGCTAGCGCAAATTCTCTTTGCCGCTACCGAGGGGTCCGGAAAATCCCAGACCACCCTGCTCCTCGATGAGCCGACGAACCACTTGGACGCGGATTCTATTACGTGGCTCCGCCAATTCCTGTCCAAACATGAGGGCGGGCTCATTATGATTTCTCACGACGTCGAGCTGCTTGAGGCCGTGTGTAATAAGGTGTGGTTCCTCGATGCGGTTCGCGGCGAGGCCGATGTATACAACATGGGGTATAAGAAATACCTCGATGCTCGTGCTACCGATGAAGCGCGCCGTCGCCGAGAGCGGGCCAATGCGGAAAAGAAGGCATCCGCCCTGCAAAAGCAGGCTGCTAAGTTGGGTGCTAAGGCAACGAAGGCCGCTGCGGCCAAGCAAATGCTCCACCGCGCTGAGCGCATGATGAGCCAGCTCGATGAGGTGCGGGTGGCCGATAAGGTGGCCAATATTAAGTTCCCCGAGCCGGCACCGTGCGGTAAGACACCCATGAATGCCAAGGGGCTGACCAAGATGTACGGCTCCCTAGAGGTCTTCGCCGGGGTGGATTTGGCCATCGATAAAGGGTCAAGAGTAGTGGTGCTGGGCTATAACGGCGCGGGTAAGACCACGCTGTTGAAATTGCTGGCCGGAGTGGAGCGCACCGACGGTGAAGGTGGCATCGTCAGCGGCCACGGCTTGCGGATCGGCTATTTTGCGCAGGAACACGACACCATCGATCCGGATAAGTCTGTATGGCAAAACACCATTGACGCCTGCCCAGACGCGGATCAGCAGGAACTGCGTAGTCTGCTTGGTGCCTTCATGTTCTCCG
Organism: Corynebacterium nasorum; assembly: GCF_032821635.1. NCBI lineage: Bacteria > Bacillati > Actinomycetota > Actinomycetes > Mycobacteriales > Corynebacteriaceae > Corynebacterium > Corynebacterium nasorum. The sequence continues at coordinate 1,355 of NZ_JAVBIE010000009.1, forward strand.
GCGAGAAGTTGGAACAACCCGCGGGCACTCTATCCGGCGGTGAGAAGACGCGCCTGGCACTCGCCGCCCTAGTCTCCAGCCGCGCGAATGTGCTGTTGCTGGATGAGCCGACCAATAACCTGGATCCAATCTCGCGCGAGCAGGTACTCGATGCGCTAAAAACCTATACGGGGGCCGTGGTGCTGGTTACGCACGATCCGGGCGCGGTCAAGGCTTTGGACCCGGAACGCGTAATCATCATGCCCGATGGTGACGAAGATTTGTGGTCCGATGACTACATGGAAATCGTGGAGCTAGCTTAGGAAAACATGAAGACGCTACTGGAGAGGATGCCTGCCTGGCGGGAAAAGTTTTGGCTAATCCCTGCAGTGGCGGTGGCCGTTGCCGCCGTCAACGCAGAGTTGCTCATCGCGGTCGGTAGCCGTTTTCGCGTGGCAGCCACCCCCTTTTATGATGGCAGCGCCGATAGTGCCCAAGGGATTCTAAGCGCGGTAGCTACCTCGTCGCTGTCCCTTGCTGGCACCCTTTTCTTCATCACGCTGACCGCACTTTCTGGTGTTGTCACAGTAATGGGGCCGCGCCTGCTGCATGAGTTTCTAAAAGATCGCTCTATACAATCGACCCTGGCGATCTATCTTGCAACCTTCATTTTTGCCCTTCTTTCTTTACGTGCGGTGCAAACGGGCGGTAATGGGAAAGAAGAATATGTTCCTTCCTTGAACGTAGCAGTAACGGTGCTGTTGGCCATCGCCTGCGTAATCTTCCTCATTTATTTCATAGTCCATATTGCCCAATCGATCAGTATGTCTCACGTAGTTCACGTGGTGGCCGAAGACGTAGAGGACCACATGCGCCGGCTCATCCGGCGGGGCGAAGAGGAAAAAGCGGCCAAGGCTCCTGGGCCAGAATTTTACGTGGATGCGGAAAAGCGGCGCAGCAGTGGAACTGGCTACCTCAAGTTCGTCGACTATGACGCCATTGCGCAGGCAGCGGCACGGGAGAATTGCGCGGTGCACCTCGGCGTGGCGCCGGGTGACTTGGTACTGGAAGGCGAGGTTATCGCACACGGTGTGCCGCGCCTTCCGGAAAATGTTGAGCGCCATATCGTGCTCACCCAGTACAGGGAGCATGCCTCAGCTCACGACCCTCGTTTTACCGCCCGGCACCTGGCGGAGATTGCTGCCCGCGCTTTGAGTACTGGTGTCAATGATCCGTACACGGTCATCGATATCATTGACCGCTTTACCCAGATCCTCACCGTCATCGGGGATAAGCGGCTTCCGCAGGGCATTGTGCACGTTAACGGCGAGTTTCGCCTCGATTACCAAACGTTCAGCTATGAGGAAATTGTGGAGGCGATGTTCACGCAGATTCGGCGGGACGCCGCCGATAACGCGGAGATTTACCTCAGCTTGCTGGATAACCTGGCCAAGGTAGTGGCCCTTTTGTACACTGCTGAGCGCCGGAGCGTGCTTGCCGACGCCGCCCGGGCCATCTACTCTGATGCCCGCCGCCAAGTTGGCGGCGAGGTGGAATTAAAACAGCTGGAATGTTCCTACCAGCATTTCCAGGACAACCTCGCCGAAAGGGCGGAGTCAGAGAAACCCGGCGAAGAGCACGCCGCGGACTAGGCCGCGGCGCGGTGGCCGCTCTCCTTAGTTGCGGAATCCATGCACTGGAGCGGGGATGAAGCCGCCGCGGTTAATGAACTGCGCATTACCCACGTGATTGATCGGGATCACCGGTGCGTAGCCCAGCAGGCCGCCGAAGCTCACCTCGTCGCCCACCTGGGCGCCAGGAACCGGGATCACGCGTACCGCCGTGGTCTTATGATTCATCACGCCGATGGCGGCCTCGTCAGCAATCATGCCCGAAATCGTCGCGGCCGAGGTATCGCCCGGCAGCGCAATCATGTCAAAGCCCACCGAGCAAATGGCGGTCATGGCCTCCAGCTTGTCCATGGAGATAGAGCCGGACTTAACCGCATCGATCATGCCTTTATCCTCGGAGACGGGGATAAAGGAACCAGACAAACCGCCGACGCGGGAGCAGGCCATCATGCCGCCCTTCTTTACGGCGTCGTTAAGCAGAGCCAAAGCAGCAGTTGTACCGTGCGTGCCCACCTGGTCTAGGCCCATGTGCTCAAGGATGTGGGCCACCGAATCTCCCAATTCGGCAGTAGGGGCAAGCGAAAGGTCGATGATGCCGAAGGGTACGCCAAGGCGCTCGGAAGCCATGGTGCCCACCAGTTGCCCGGCGCGTGTGATCTTGAAAGCGGCCTTCTTGACTTCTTCCGCTACCTGGTCGAGGCTCGCCCCTTCGAGCGATCCCAAGGCGCGGTCGACAACACCTGGGCCAGAAACGCCGACGGAGACTACGCAATCGGGTTCTTCGATGCCGTGGAACGCGCCGGCCATAAATGGGTTGTCACCCACAGAGTTAGCAAAGACCACCAGCTTGGCGCAGGCAATGGCGGAATTGTCCTTGGTCAGCTCGGCAGCTTCCTTGATAACCTCGCCCATCTTCCTTGCCGCATCCATGTTGATACCGGCGCGGGAACTGGCGATATTGACGGAGGAACACACGACGTCAGTCGTAGCCAGCGCTTCTGGAATGGAACTTATGAGCTTTTGTTCCGCGGTGGTAGCGCCCTTTTCGACCAGAGCGGAATAGCCGCCCACGAAGTTGACTCCTACCTCTTTGGCTGCCTTGTCCAGTGCCTTTGCGGCGTCGACGGGGTTTCCTTCTACACCGGCTACCACCAAGGATATTGGGGTCACGGAGATACGCTTATTTACGATGGGGATACCCAGCTCGCCTTCGATGCCTTCGCATACCTCCACTAGGCGCCCGGCCTGCTGCGTGACGCGGTCATAGATGGCCTGGCAGGTAGCGTCCATGGTGGATCGGGTGCATCCAAGGAGGGAGATGCCCATGGTTACGGTGCGGATATCGAGACGATAGTTCTCAATCATCTCGATGGTGTCCAAGATATTAGTGGTATTAAAACGCGTGCTCATTTAAATCTCATTCATGGCGGTGAAGAGGTCTTCGGACTGAATGCGGATGGACTGGTGCTTTTCTTCCGCCACGGGGCGCATATGCTCCTTGATGGTCTGGATGGAGACCTTATCCGCATCAAATTCGACGCGGAGGATCATGGTGAAGTAACCGCCCATGAGTGTTTGGGACACGTCAATGACGTTGATATCGAGTTGGGCAAGGGTAGTGGTCACCGCGGCGATAATGCCGGTGCTATCGGCTCCGGTGACGGTCATAATGGCATACATGCAAGCAATTCTATCTGCTCGCTGCAGCCACCGCCGCCATTTTGCCACCGGTACTGGCCGGGGTCGCTGCGGGCAAGAGGCGTCGTTGTTACGGTGGGGAGGTATGTCTGATAAAAAGAAGATTCTGTACATCGGTGGACATGGCAAGGTCGGCCTGTTGGCCGCCCCAAAGCTGGTGGAGGCCGGCCACGAGGTCCACTCCCTTATCCGCAACCCTGAGCACAAGTCTGAGATTGAAAAGCTTGGCGCGATCCCAGTATTGGCCGATATTACTGAGCAGACCGTTGCGCAGTGGGCGGAGCTTTTCGCCGCTTATGATGCCGTAGTGTGGGGCGCTGGCAACGGCGGCCGCGGTGGGGCAGACCTTACGTGGGCCGTTGACCGCGATGGTGCCCTTGCCACCCTCGACGCTATGGAGACGCTGCAGCAGGAGGGAAAGAATCTGCCTGCCTACCTCATGATTTCCTATGTGGGTTCTCAAGAAGCCACCACGGATCCCGCCGACGAGAAGTGGTATGCCTACGTTGAGTCCAAGAAGGAAGTGGACAATCGCCTTGCTCAGGCAGAGTTTCCGCACCTTATCCTCAAGCCAGCAATGCTGACCGAGGAACCAGCACAGGGGCTGGAGCAGATCGAGGATAAGGCGCTACAGGAGTCCATGACTTCTTCGCGCGAGCTGGTCGCCGATGTCCTCGTCGAGGCCCTCGGCCGCGAAACCCTGCCGGAATCCCCGCTCGCCTTTGTAGATGGCGATAATCCAGTGAGCTCCATCAAGTAAGGCGTTAGACTGGCTGGCACTATGATTGCCACGCCTCCAGCTATTTTAATTGATTGTGACCCCGGCATAGATGATTGCCTCGCCCTGATGTATTTGGCGGGCCTTCATCATGCCGGGGATATTGAGCTGGTGGGAGTTACCACCACAGCCGGCAACGTCGAGGCCTATCAGACTGCGGCCAATGCCCGCTGGATTCTGGATTTGTGCTCGCTTGCCGATGTCCCCGTAGCCCCCGGCTTGCCGCACCCCTTAAAGGTGGGTCTCACGACAACCCCTGAGACCCATGGTCCGACGGGATTGGGCTATGCCACAGCACCTACTACCACGCTGCACCACAGCGATTGGCAGCGTCTATGGAAAGAAGCACTAGCCGCTCATCACGATCTGCAGTTGATTGTTACCGGGCCGGTCACCAATCTTGCAGCATTTGAAGAAGCCCATAGTGAAGCCGTCGCGCAGTTTGGCGCCATTACCATCATGGGTGGCGCGGTTAACTACCGGGGAAATACCACCCCGACCGCGGAATGGAACTTTTGGGTTGATCCGCACGCCGCCGCCCAGCACTTTCATTCATCTGCCCCGCGCGTTCCCACCACACTATGTTCGCTTGAGCTAACAGAGCAGTTTCTCATCACCCCACAGCGCCTAGAAGCGGTCATAGAATTGTTGCACGGACACCCTATGGCGCACATCCTGCCGGATGTGTTGCGCTACTATTTTGAATTCCACCAGGCGCAGGGGGAAGGCTATCAGGCCCAAATCCACGACCTTTTGACGTGCATGATCGCCTTGGGGCAGATCGACTTTGAGGTTGTAGAGACTACTGTTGATGTCGAAGCAGAATCGCCGCTATTGCGGGGGACGAGCGTTGCGGACTTGCGAAATCACTGGGGCCGGGCCCGCAACGCACGACTGGTTACGAGCGCAGATATGGAAGCCGCGCATCAAGAATGTCTGCGGGGGTTTACACTATTGGCTTCACGCTAGTGGCTTTTAAAGAGCAGAACCTCTACTATTATCCGCGGCGCACGTGCTGTGCGGGATCGCTTTCCGAGGTGACATAGGAAAGCAGCACTATCCGCGGTCGGCGTTTTCTATGCCTTTTTTCTGTATATGGATTTGGACTTTTATTGTGTCACAGCTTTCTCTCACCCCCGCCCGCAAGGCCATGGTCATCGCGGGTGCATTAGTCGTAGCCGCGACTTGGATCTACCTGGTGCTTTTGCGCCCCACGGACTGGCATTCTGTTGCTGGTTCGACTGAAGCGCTCGTTACCCTGAGCGGCTATCTTATCGGCGCCGCGCTCCTGCTTGCCGGCACCGTGCCGGCTTTACCAGCGCGAACCATCGCCATCATCCCGGTGGCGCTCGTCCTTAATATTGTCGTTGGTGAAATCATTGGTTCAATCGGCATACCTCTCTATATCGATTCCGTGGGAACTATCCTGGTAGCCGCGCTTGCCGGTCCCATTGCTGGCTTGGCTACCGGCACGCTGTCTTCTGTCGTCTGGGGCTTGCTCAACCCCGCTGCTTTGCCTTTCGCTGCAGTGTCCGCCGCCACGGGATTCCTATCCGGATTCGTCATCAAGAAGGGCGCATTTACCAAGGTATGGTGGGTCATTCTCAGTGGCGCCGTCATTGGCATTGTCTCCGGCATGCTCGCCGCCCCTGTCGCTGCCTTTGTTTATGGCGGTACTGCGGGTCTTGGTACGGGCGCGGTTGTCTCGCTCTTTCGCGAGCTGGGCAATTCCCTTATCGCCTCGGTTACCCTGCAGTCCTTCATCTCAGATCCCCTGGATAAAACGCTGGTTTTCCTCATCGTCTGGGCAGCGGTAAAAGCTTTGCCGCAACGCACCCGTGAATCGCTGCAACCACGCTGATGAGCCGCCTCCATCCTGCCACCGTCGTCACCATTGCGGCCTGCGGCTGGCTTCTTACCTTGGCGCTAAACACCCCAGTGGCGTCGGCAAGCGTCATGCTCGTTGCCCTTGCCTGCGGTACTGTATCTACCCGCAACGCCTCCGTGATTTTGACTACGATTGCACTGAGCGTGCCCGCGGCCCTTTCCATGCTGGTCATTCATGCTCCCTACGGTGACACCCCAGTTGCGCCTCTGCTTACTGCCGACGGCCTAATACTCGCCGGTAGCCTCAGCCTCCGCTTCTGTGCGCTCATGGCCTGCTTCATCGCGGCAATGGCGGCGCTGCGCATCGCGGATATCGCCAAATGGCTGCAAGTCTCCCGCGTCGGACACAAGGTGGCGTATGTGGTTGGTTCCTCCCTACAGACCTTGCCCCAAGGTGCGCATGCCTGGCGATGCGTCCGTGAAGCCAACCAATTAGCCGGAATCACCATAACCTGGCGCAATACCATCTCTCGCGTCATTATTCCTGTCATCGCTCGCCTCCTCATCCAAGGAACTCAACGCGGCCAAGCCCTGGCCGCCATCGGGTTCGACCAGGAAGGGAAACGCAGCTTATTGCGGCCCGTTGCCGATTCCAGGTTGTCCCGAGTCTTACGCTTCCTTATCCCGCTAGTGTGCCTTGCGGTGGTGATTGCTAGATGGATCTAGCCCACCTTCGCCCCACCCCTGGGACCATCGTTCAGGTTCTCGTCGATCCTGATAAAGCAGTGGAAGATGTTGCGGCGCAGCTAGCGGAATCTCTGTCCACCGCAGCAATCATCGGCACGGATGCTTCCGCACAAATTAGTTTCCTGCGCGAGTCCTGCATTGAAGAAGTAGTACTAGGCCTGGAAAACGCGGGTGTGCCTGCGGAGGAGATGCAAGTCCGCGGGGACCATATGCTTAGCGCAGTGGGCCTTTCGGCCTACTGTGAACATGACCCCGCGCAGCTGTCTGGCGGCCAAACTCGCAGATTAGCCGCAGCCTGTGTGGCCATCCGCGAGCCTGCGATCATGATCATTTGTGAACCCGCAGCTGGCCTCGATTCAGAGTCGCGCGCACAAGTGATTAACCTTCTGCAGGCAATGCCGCATACCTGCGTTATTGCCGTCTCGAGTACTACCTGGCCAGAGCTAGGCGGAGAAATCATAGGAACAGAACCACTCGTAGCACCCCTCAACCTGCCGCGGGTATATGCGCGCGGGCGGCAGGGGAGCATAGGCCCGCTAATTGCCCAGCGAGGACCAAAGAAGAAAAGGTGGTGGCAATTTTCCCAGCCCACCGGAACAACTTTTAGCGTCGGCCCCGTAGAAATCCCCACCGTGGAAGCCGGGGTGACATGGTTGCGCGGCAATAATGGTAGCGGTAAAACGTCGCTCTTGCGCGCCGCCGCCGGGCTTGATGGCGGGGGAGTTGTACGAAATCTTCCCGCCCTTGCTATGCAGTCGCCGTTTGACCAGGCGGCATTTTCCACAGTGGAGGAATTTGTACCCAATGAAGCTTTGCGCAACCTGCTGGGATTAAATCCTGCTGATCATCCCTTAGATTTGTCATCATCACGCCTGCGGCTTGCGCAAGTGGCCCACGTTATTGGGCAGCACCGCCAGAAGGTGCTGCTCGACGAGCCAGATACCTTGCTTTCCGCCGCGGACCGATGGCTTATGCACCAACTAATCCACTACGGATTACAGTCCGGCAGTGCCTTAGTGGTTACTTGCCATGATCCGCAGTTTGTGGCGGAAATATCGACCTACGCCCAAGTCACGGAAAAGAAATTACCGTCACCGCACCGCTGAGCACATGCGAAAAGCTCCCGGCTATTGCGCGTTTCAAGTAATAAGCAGCCGGGAGCAGGACTGTTCAGACGGGATTAAGACAGATCCGCCTGACCGCCACGGATAGATTGCTCTACTAAGTCAAGGACTTTTTCCAGCTCTGCGGTTTCGCCCAAGGCGAGCCGGTTGATAAACCCATCCATAAACACCTCTAGATAGATAGCCAAGGTGTCGATATTAACATCATCGCGCAGGCGGCCCTTGTCCGCATTGGACGCCAAGCGTGCGCGCACGGCCTCGCCACGAACCGACTGGTTTTCCTTCCACCTAGCGGCGAAGGAAGGATCAGTGCGGAGGAGGGAAGTGATTTCCAAGCGAGTGGCTAGCCAATCGTGACGCTCAGGATGCTGGAGCATCTCACGCATAACCTCAACCAAGCCATTGTGGGCTACGACCTCGGCCTGACGGGCGGCATCTTCTTGCGCCAATGCAAGAAAGAGAGACTCTTTGTCACCGAAGTGGTGAAAGATTGCGCCGCGGGACTTGCCCGTTGCCTGTTCTAGTAGACGAACTGTAGCTCCCTCGTACCCGTGCTCTGCAAAACACCGGCGAGCGCCTACGAGAATGTCGTGCCGACGGCGGCTGAGTTCAGATTCGCTGACGATTGGCATAGTAGGCAACTCTCCTTAATGGGGAACGTCTAAAGAATAATAAATCAGTAATTTTGAATAAGAATAAAATCTATGCGACGAAACGCGGGGCCGCAGCGCCCTCTACTGGGGAGGGCGGTGCAACCCCGCGTTATCGACCGAACCTAGGCCCTTAGCCCCTTCAGGGGCTTAAGGATTGTGCGAAAAGCGCCTAGCTCTTGACCATCTGGCGCAGGACGTACTGCAGGATGCCGCCGTGGCGGAAGTAGTCAGCCTCACCCGGGGTGTCAATGCGGACGTCAGCGTCAAACTCGACGGTGTCGCCGGACTCCTTGGTGGCGGTGACGTGGACGGTCTTCGGGATGGAGCCTTCATTGAAGGCGGTGATGCCCTCAATATCGAAGGTTTCAGTGCCATCCAGCCCCAAGGACTCGTGGGACTCGCCCTGTGGGAACTGCAGTGGGATAACGCCCATGCCGATCAGGTTGGAACGGTGGATGCGCTCGAAGGACTCAGTGATTACAGCCTTTACGCCAAGCAGGTTGGTGCCCTTTGCAGCCCAGTCACGGGAGGAACCAGTGCCGTACTCCTTACCAGCGATGACTACCAGTGGAATGCCGGCTTCCTTGTAGTTCTGGCAAGCATCGAAGATGAAGGCCTGTGGGCCGCCTTCCTGGGTAAAGTCACGGGTGTAGCCACCAGTGACATCGACCAGCTGGTTAGCCAGGCGAATATTCGCAAAGGTACCGCGCATCATGACCTCGTGGTTACCACGGCGAGAGCCCAGGGAGTTGTAGTCCTTGCGTGCAACGCCGTTTTCATCAAGGTACTGCGCAGCCGGGGTGCCCGGCTTAATAGCGGAAGCAGGGGAGATGTGGTCGGTGGTGACGGAGTCACCCAGCTTCGCAAGAACGCGAGCGCCCTTGATGTCCTCAACCGGGTTTGGCTCGGTAGGCATGCCATCGAAGTAAGGAGCCTTGCGGATGTAGGTGGAATCCTCATCCCACTTGAAGGTCTCACCTTCCGGCACGTCCAAGTTGCGCCAAGCCTCGTCGCCCTTAAAGACGTCGGCGTAGTCAGCCTCGTACATCTCGCGGGAGATAGCGGACTGAATGGTGTCCTCAATCTCCTGCGGGGATGGCCAGATGTCCTTCAGGTAGACATCGTTGCCTTCCATATCCTGACCCAGTGGCTGTGCATCAAAGTCAAAGTCCATGGTGCCGGCAATGGCGTAGGCGATGACCATGATTGGGGAGGCCAAGTAGTTCATCTTGACGTCTGGGGAGATACGACCCTCGAAGTTGCGGTTACCGGAAAGAACCGCGGTGGCAGCTAGGTCATTCTCATTGATGGCTGCAGATACCTCATCCGGCAATGGGCCGGAGTTACCGATACAGGTGGTGCAACCGAAGCCGGAGAGGTAGAAGCCCATTGCCTCGAGGTCCTTCCAGAGGTCTGCACGCTGGAAGTAACCATCAACAACCTGGGAACCAGGGGCACAGATGGTCTTAACCCACGGCTTGGACTGGAGGCCCTTTTCTGCTGCCTTGCGGGCAATAAGACCTGCGCCCACCATCACGGATGGGTTGGAGGTGTTCGTGCAGGAGGTGATGGAGGCGATAGCGACCATGCCGTGGTCCAAGGTGAACTCGCCACCATTCTGGGACTCAACGGTAATCGGGTTGGAGTGACGGCCCTTTGCACCAATAGCGGAGGACTCGCCGTGGCCCTCGCGGGCCTTATTCAAACCGCCGGTGACGTCCTCCAATTCCGGAGCGCCGCCTTCTGCGGACATGCGCTTTGCCTCAACAGAGGTTTCATCGACGCAAACCTCGTCGGTGGTGTAGTTAGCCAAATCCTTGCGGAACTGCTCCTTGGCCTCGGTCAGCAGGATACGGTCCTGCGGGCGCTTTGGACCAGCAATGGAAGGAACAACGGTGGACAGGTCCAGCTCGAGGTACTCGGAGTACTTTGCCTCCGGGGCATCCTCTTCCAGCCACATTCCCTGCGCCTTGGCGTATGCTTCAACGCGGTTGATCTGCTCCTGTGGGCGGCCGGTGAGCTCGAGGTACTTGGTGGTCTCCTCATCAATTGGGAAGATCGCCGCGGTGGAACCGAACTCAGGGGACATGTTGCCGATGGTGGCGCGGTTAGCCAGCGGAACGGACTTGACGCCGTTGCCGTAGAACTCTACGAACTTCTGGACAACGCCGTGCTCGCGCAGCATCTCAGTGATGGTAAGTACAACGTCGGTTGCGGTAACACCGGTTGGAATCTCGCCGGTCAGCTTGAAGCCAACGACCTTCGGGATGAGCATGGATACCGGCTGACCGAGCATCGCAGCCTCTGCCTCGATGCCGCCGACGCCCCAGCCAAGAATACCTAGGCCGTTTTCCATGGTGGTGTGGGAGTCGGTACCGATACAGGTATCAGGGTAAGCAAGGCCCTCGTTGTCGAATACAACGCGGGACAGGTACTCGATATTTACCTGGTGGACGATGCCGGTTCCTGGAGGTACAACGCGGAAGTTGGAGAAGTTCTCAGCACCCCAGCGAAGGAACTGGTAGCGCTCTTCGTTGCGCTGGTACTCAATTTCGACGTTCTTTTCCAGTGCATCGGTGGAGCCAAAGGCCTCAACGATGACGGAGTGGTCAATAACCATCTCGGCTGGGTTGAGCGGGTTGACCTGATCCGGGGTACCACCCAAGGCAGAGACCGCCTCACGCATGGTGGCAAGGTCAACAACGCAAGGAACGCCGGTGAAGTCCTGCATGAGCACGCGTGCTGGGGTGAACTGGATTTCGGTGTCTGGCTCCGCTTCCGGGTCCCAGTTTGCCAGGGCGTTGATGTGGTCCTTGGTTACGTTCTTGCCGTCCTCATTGCGCAGCAGGTTCTCTGCTAGCACCTTGAGGGAGTAAGGCAACTTCTCCAAGCCGGAGACGGTGTTGATGTCAAAGTAGTCATAAGACTTGCCGTTGACGTCAAGGGTCTTCTTGGCCTCGAAGGAGTTCAAGCTTTCAGTCACAGGGAGCTCCATTCCTTGTTGATAAACAGTGTGTTCTGTTTGGTACTCGTCGTCTGTCGTTACCGCGGGGCGGTGCTCTGCGTCTTCGGTCACTAATGTGACAGGACGCGACCATGGGGCCCGCAGTGCTGAAGGCGACAAAGAACGCGATGGTTCACCTAGATATTGTAGAGGCTAAAACCTTCGGTCGCTGCCATTGTAACAGTACAAGCGTTCTGTTTCACCTTTTCGGGAAAACCGGCGAGTTGAGGAGTTGGGTCGCTTCTAGCTGCCCGTATCTTGGGGGAGAAGTAGTTTAGGGGCCCTATATATAAGGAAGGGATTCGCATGGTTCCCGCAGGGGTAGATATATCTGACTTGGCGAATCAGCTCAAAGAGGATGGGGTGGCCTATACGGCCGCGGCGCTTAGCCACAATGCCACACTCAATGCGGATGTGAGCAAGGGGTTGCGGGACGGCGACGGCGTGGCCGTAGTTGATGTAATCGATGTTCGGACCCCCGACGTCCGCGACATTGCCCAAGAGCTTCAAGATGCCACGGGGTTGAACACGGTCATTGTCCAGACCCCACAACATGTCTCTTCGGTTAGTGATACTTATAGTCGAGCCGATATTGAGTCAGTACAGGCGCAACTGCCGCCCGGGCTTGACCAGGTGGACCTTCTGACTAAGTACTACGGAGGACTAGACCAAATCAGCTTCCCGGTGGCAACAGTCGTGGGAGCGGTTGCTGTGATTGCTGTGCTTGTCTTGGTTAGCTCTTTTATGGTGGCAAGCCGACGCAAGTCTGAAGGGCTGTAAGCGGACCCCAGGGGTATGAAAGGCAGGGCGCCTCGACATTGAGCGCTGGATCCGAGATTCCAAGTAACGCCTCTTGAACAAGGTGGAGACTGTAGGAAAATAGGTTTGTTCGAAAAAGTTTTAGATAAGTAGCTGAAACTTTTGCGAACCGTTTTAGGAGGAAAGTAATTTACGTAAAGACCACCAGGGGGTGGGGTAGAGGTGCCGGGCGGCGATGAACAAGTTGCTGTCTCGTTTATCCGTAGGAGTGCTGAAGGCGTCTAAAATTGGGTGCCGAAGCAGGGCCCGTATCCGATGACAAAACGATTAGGGGTGTCGGTGAAAGGTACGGGAAGGGCAGGGGAGGGGCAAAGTAAACCCTTAGGGGTTGACTCGGGGTAGGGGAGTGGTCGGTTTGCTTCCATGCTGTCCACAGGGGCCGGTTTGAAGCGTGTGTCCATCCAGGTGCCGTGTGATTAAAATCACAATAACGGGATGGTAACAAAATCATTGCAGGTTAGGTGCTCATGTTGAGTCATGTGAATTAACTTGACTCACGTGAATTGCGGGAAAATTGTGCGAAGCGGGCGTGTCGTGACGTAAGGTTCGGATGTCGACTCAGGGGACATTTCTTGCTTCCTGGGTTCATGGGCTTAGCCTTGACTGTCACGAGAGAACTCGCACGGGTATGTGGGGAAGCACGCCTCGAGCGAATGATGGAACATCGAGTGGCCGTTCTTGGAAGTCAATGAACCGGGCTCCATCGAAAGAGGTTGGGGATGCAAGTTAAAAACTTGAGCGATTGCAATGTTCGAAAAAATTAAACATCAACCCACCTTCCGTTTATGAGGTGAGACGGGTTCATTAGAACTCCACCGTGTGGAACTTTTGGTGCGAATCTTTCGATAGGGCAGAGCGCGAAGCTCAGAGCCACGAAAGGGGTGCACGGATAGGTCCATAGGGTTTTGGGTCTAGGAACTCCTGTTCACTCCGCCAGGGCCAGCTTCGTGTGGCCTGTTCATGGTTTGTGGCTGCTTGCCCTCGACGGCTCAGGATTGTTAAGGGGCTAGACCTTTTAACAAAGTCAGCCGGCGCCGCGGCGAGTCATGCCAGAACCCGTAGAGCAGTTCTCACGGCGCTCAGTGCAATAGAACGTGATCGGGGCATGCGGAATCTTGGGTTGTAAAACGCATCCTGGAACGTATGTCGCAAATATCGCGAACGAGAATGTGGACTTCGCAGTCATGGGAATTTCTGCTGTGAACATGTGAACAAAGGATATGTGTAGACCTTTTGCGCCAGCCTGTTGATTTTGGGCGAGTAGGCTTTTAATCAATTCAGCCGGATCCAAAGGTGTCTGATTTTCGCTGTTGTGGGGAAACAGTAGCGATTTAAGGCAGTCGGCTGGAAAGCGATAATGGTCAGGTTTTCCAGTTACAGCACGAAAAGTCCCTGGACTGTTGGGTGGTCCATAGAAACAACACGCCCGGAGTGAAGTCTCAGCCAATTGAGGCAGTCCATAACCATTTACCCCTCTAGTGTCTACGGGCGCTTGAGAATAGCTTCGCGTACCTATCTTTATCGTCTCGAGGCGATTTTCTAGTTACCCCGGTTAGACATGCGATAACGCCTGCGTTTGTGCGAAATAGGCAGGCGGGGAGCCCGGGCATTCCTATGCCCGGAAGCGGTGATGGGCACTTCTTAAAGGAACTGTGTGGGTCCAATCTAGGAGTATTTCAGTGGCCACCATTCGCCTTCCGCGCATTCGACATGTTCGCGCTTTCCTTGCTGCGGTAGTAGGTACCGCAGCCGTATCAACTCTTTCTACCGTAGCGCCAGCAGGCGCCGATGATTCACCGGCGGACAATGCTGGTGTAATCCAAGCACACGACTCAGAGCGTGCGGCAATTGACCGCGCGGTTAACAACGCAGACTCTTTGCAGGGGGCTGTTGAGGCTTCGCGTGCAGAGCTAAGTCGAGCGGAAGCTGATGTCGCTGAAGCCGAGGATCGTATCGCTCGGATCCAGAGCCAAATGGAACAAGTTAGCGACGATCCAGGGGCGAATGAAGAGTACCTTGCTAGCCTGCAGGGCGAGTTGGATCAGGCAGACAAAGACAAGCGAGACGCCGAGAATCGTGTGGTGCAAGAGCGTCGAGAGTTAGCACAAGATGAGGCTCGACTGAACGCTACCCAACGGTTTGCGGAGGCAACTTTTGCTCGCCAGCAGGGAGCGGAATCCCAGGAGGCAAACGAAAGCGGTCTTCAGCTCTCTCAGCAGGACACGCTTGATACCGGCCTAAATCCAGTTAATGAGCTTGACAATCAAAAGGCTTCCGACGCCGCGACGGTCAACCCTGAAAACTTGACCGAAGAAATCAAGTCAGAAAACTTTACCGATGAGGTTGTTGGGGAGGGGGTCCCGCAGGTTTCTGCTGGCCCGAACGCGTCCAATAATTCGGAAGAGCGAGGCCCTATCAACCAGGGTGGTACCGCTCCGGAAGCTGAATTTGGAAACGCCCTCAATCAGGGTGCTACCCCGAGGTTTCAGAACGTCGACTTCGCAACTGGGTCCTCTGTAGATGATGCGCTCGGACTTGCGAATGATATCGCTGCTGCAGTTGATGAGGACGATGTGCGCACCCTCATGCAGGGCTCATCTGACTTGCTTGGATTGGGAAGCCCGAACACTGCACCCGCTGCTAGCGCTGATGCGCCTGAGGTGGACGAGGTGACGGAGTCTGACGATGCTATTGCGGGCGCAGATGCTGGGCGTGATGCTCAGATTGAGGCCGTCATTTCCCGTGCTGAATCTCAGGTTGGTGTGCCTTATGTTTGGGGCGGCGGCGATAACAATGGTCCTACCGGTGGGCTCCGAGATGGCGGAGTGGCTGACTCTTTCGGTGATTTCAACCAGTCGGGCTTCGATTGCTCTGGCCTCGTAAAGTACGCCTACGCGGCAGCTGGCCTGGACCTGCCTCACTACACTGGCGCACAGTACCAGCAGGGCAAGAAGGTTCCTCGCGACAACGCGAAGCGCGGTGACCTTATCTTCTACGGTCCTGGTGGCAACCAGCACGTAGCTATCTACCTAGGTGACGGCCAAATGATTGAGGCGCCACAGTCTGGTCAGACTGTTTCAGTAGTTCCAGTTCGCTGGGGTGGCGCTACTCCCGACGTCGTGCGCCTTCTCTAATCTCCAACTTTTGGTTGGTATTGTTTAGGGCATGACTGACGCACAACAGAATGCCCAAAACTTCGACGCCCTCCTCGTCCTTTCTTTCGGTGGCCCGGAAGGAAACGAGGAGGTCGTTCCGTTTTTGGAGAACGTTACCCGTGGTCGAGGCATTCCTCGCGAACGGCTTGAAGTAGTGGGTGAGCACTATTATCACTTCGGAGGCGTAAGTCCGCTCAATGCGCTCAACCGTGAAATTATCGAACATGTCCAAGGTGAGCTGAAAAAACGCGGACATAATCTACCGGTTTATTTCGGCAACCGGAATTGGCATCCCTTTGCCAACGAGACCGCAGAACAGATGTCTCGGGACGGTATCCGTAAAGTAGCTGTGTTTGCCACCTCCGCATGGGGTGGGTACTCCGCGTGCCGGCAATATGACGAAGATATTCAGCGCATGCGCGAACATCTCGCGCAGCAAGGCCTGCCGGAGATTGAATTTACGAAGATTCGTCAATTCTTTGATCATCCGAAATTTGTGGCCGAAATGGCCACTGCCGTAACCGAGGTCTGGGAACAAGTTTCAGCTGATAAGAAGCGGACTACCCGGCTTTTGTTCACCGCGCATTCTGTCCCGGTTGCGCACGATAACGTTGGCGGCGCGGAAGGCGATAAAAACCTCTACTCCCGCCAGGTGGCCGAGGCGGCGCGGTTGGTGGCGTTGCAGGCCGGTATTTCCGATTATGACCTTGTATGGCAGTCACGCTCAGGCAATCCACGCACTCCGTGGCTAGAGCCCGACATTGTTGATCACACCACTGAGATTCACCACAACGAAGGCGTCGACACGGTTGTGGTTTGCCCAATTGGTTTCATCTCCGACCATATGGAGGTTATTTGGGATCTCGATTCCGAGCTGCAGAAGGCGGCCGAGGAT
The DNA here is from genome assembly GCF_032821635.1 of Corynebacterium nasorum. Taxonomy (NCBI): domain Bacteria; kingdom Bacillati; phylum Actinomycetota; class Actinomycetes; order Mycobacteriales; family Corynebacteriaceae; genus Corynebacterium; species Corynebacterium nasorum. The sequence continues at coordinate 17,665 of NZ_JAVBIE010000009.1, forward strand.
ATGGGGGTCAGGGTCGTGCGTACCCGTACTGCAGGCCCGACCCCTCGGTTTGCAGAAATGGTGGTTGACCTTATAGAAGAGCTGGAGCATGGCCGCGAGAAGGAAACCAGCGGGCAGGTGACCGTGCAAGGGTGCACGCTCAATGGTGCGCCGTGTGCCGGGGGATGTTGCGATATTTGGTCTCTTTAACGCGCGAACTCCCCGAGTGCATAGGCAACGCCCGTCATGCGGGCCTGCCGGATGTGGCGCCACAAGCGGAGTAACTGCGGGTCAAGGCTGTGATCGTTGATGCGGTCGGTAACCGTTTCGATGATCGCGGCCACTCGGTCGGCGCGGGTGAAGAGTTTGGCTGCTCGGGCCGGCGTTGATTGGGGAAGGCCGGGGGTGTCATAAAAGTCGCTTAAAGTTCCCACGGTGAGGCGGGGGGTGGGCAGCGCTTCAGTGCTATACCCAGTTGCGGCGATAAGGTCAGCGGATTCATTGGTTGCTTGAGCAAGCAGTGCGTCGGCTTCCCCAGGGCTCAGCCAGGCGGGGGCGGGGAGCTGTTGCTTTTCGACGATCACCTGCCACGCGGTGTGGCTGTGGTGGATATGAGGTATGAGGACTAAGTTGCGCGTGGGATTATTGGTGCGAACTATGATTGCTCCGGCGGAACTTTGGATAGCTGCGTGATAGGACTCCGATCCTGCGGGTAGGGCAGGGGGCTCTCCCGGCCCGGAAAGCGCGAGGCGTACAACGGGTTCCGCGCGCTCACCGCGCTTCGCGGTAAGTTCAGCGGTCTCTGCGCGCAGCATCGCTAGCACATCGACGAACGGTGCTTCATCCACACTCTCCGGACGCCCGCCCAGTTCTTTAAGAGCATCTAGCAAATCATCGGTGGTTTCGTGTCCCCACAGCCACGAGCCCAGCCAGACAGCGGTGTTTTGTAAAGGTGACCATACTTCGGCGCGCATATCCATGACGAGCCAGTCTAATAGATAGACTAACGGGCCATGAGTTTTGATCCTTATGGCGGAGACATATTTGCTGGCCACTCGCGGTCGAAGCCGCGTCAATATCCTGAGGTGCCAGCTGAGCCCGGAATGGTAGTGGAAGTACGTGGTGACGAATTTGTGGGTGCTGTCATGGGGGTGGATAAGACCGTTTTCGGTGAGGTAGTTCGCCTTGAGGATCGCCACGGTGTGGAACGCGTTTTTAATTTGGTCAAAGGCGGGTTCCTAGTGGAGGGTAAGCCGGTTACGCTTACCCGGTACGTCGAAAAGCAGGCACCCCGCAAGTCCAACTCCGGTTCCCGCCGCGTAGAAAACGTGGAGGCTAAGGTCGCCGCGCCCTCGCGCATTTGGGTGGAAGGTGTCCACGACGCCGCTATTGTGGAAAAGGTGTGGGGCCACGACCTACGCGTGGAAGGCGTAGTGGTGGAATACCTTGAAGGCCTGGACAATTTGGAAGACCGCTTGGCGGAATTTCAGCCCGGACCCGGCCGCAGGGTAGGTGTGTTGGCTGACCACCTCGTTCAAGGTTCCAAGGAAACCCGGTTAACGGAAACCGTGGGAGAGCATGTCCTAGTCACTGGTCATCCATTCATCGATATTTGGGCAGCGGTGAAGCCGCAGCGCGTGGGATTGCGTGCATGGCCAGAAGTACCTTATGGCGAGGACTGGAAGACCGGAATGTGCAGGCGCGTGGGGTGGAGCGACCCTAAGGACGGTTGGCGTCATGTGTATAACGCCGTGCATTCTTTCCGTGACTTAGATTCCAGTCTGATTGGCGCGGTGGAGCGGCTCGTGGACTTCGTTACGACGCCCGAACTGAGCAAGTCTGATTTGCTCTAAGGCTGGGTAAGATTCGCGCGTTCAATCAGGTTGACGGCCAACTGCCATCCAGCCAACTCCGCGCTCCAGCCGGCCGCCTGGAGGCGCTGCGACATGGCTTGTTTAGAAATCCCTAGCTCTTCGGCGGCCTCATTTTGGTTCAGCCCAGCACGCACGAGTGAGGTAGCCTCGCGCCCCTCGATGGTGCGCTTGTGCAAAACATATCCCAGCAGGGCAAAGGTGGCCGCGATATCGCTTGCCTCGGAAGCGCGGCCACGCTTGTTGATCTTGGCGTAGACCTGGCCCATACGGGCGGACTTCCGCAACGCGGCGGTAGCTATTTGGCGTGCCCCCTCCTCATCTTCTTGGTTGCCGGGGCTTATACCGATGCCGATGGCCCAGTCGCCGTCGGCAAGCAAGGCCATGACGACGTCGCAGACGGCCGTTGCTGAATCAACTACGGCGCAAATATCTTCCACGCCAAGCACATGGAACTCTCCAACGCCAGAAAGAGTTGATAGGGCCGACGCAGAACGCTGGACCAACTCTGCACGACGCACGGAGCGGCCCCGGTAGCGGGCGTGGACAGCAAGCATGGAAAACCTCCCTTTAAGAACCTAATGCGGAATAGTCTACCGCTCGAACTTGACTTAAGGGCGAGTGGGAAGTCGCGAGTCCATATAAAGCCCTCCCGCTCCAATCGCAGCGAAAACCACCATAGCGAGGACGATGCCGGGTGAGGTATGTCCGGTGAGGGTATCGCCGAAGAACACGCCCAAAGCCGTAGTAGGAATAGAACCGACAAGGGTGGCCAAGGTGAAGTGGCTGAGCTTTACCGGAGTAAGGGCAGCAACGTAGTTTAGGAGGCTAAACGGGACGCCGGCTACCATCCGGAGGGAAGCGATGGCCAGCCACCCGCGCCGCTCGAGATGCGCGTTGATTGTGAACACTGCGGGATGGGTCAGGTGCGGGCGGATCCAGGCTCCGAGGAGCTTGCGAACGATAAGAAAGGACAACGCCGCTGATACCGTCAAGGCGCACAGGGAAAGCGCGAGTCCCTTCCACGGGCCAAATAATAGTCCTGCGGCTACCGTCCAGAAGGTTCGAGGAAAGGGAAACTGGGTAAATATGACATAACCTAGGGTGAAGATGAAGGGGAACCATGCGCCAAATCGGGTGGAGGCATCACGCAGGCGAGCCACATCCGGCAGGTCGTAGAAATAAAGCACGGCGAGGAGGGCGATTACTGCAGCGAGAACGGCTATCCACCGCTGCACGGTCCACCGCTGGATTGAGCGCCAAGCGGACCGAGTGAGCGAAAGCAGGAAGTGGCCGAAATTGCGCACCCAACTCAGAAATGTGGTCATGGGGAAATCGTAGTCCTTGAGGGAGTGCAGGATAGAAAAATCCGGCGGCTACCTCGTGGTAACCGCCGGAAGCCTGTGCCCGAGGGGGGACTTGAACCCCCACGTCCGTTAATAGGACACTAGCACCTCAAGCTAGCGCGTCTGCCATTCCGCCACCCGGGCAGGGTGTTTGTCAGCCTCTCGGCTGGGCACTCCGATACTGTATCTTGCGTGGGGTGTGCTTTACAAATCGCCAGCGTAGGGCGCCGAAAAGTCCATGCGTGAAGGGTGGTGAAATACATGGGTGTAATCCGGCCTAGGCGTCGTACTGGGGTACGACTGTAGTGTGACCATGGCGTGCGGTTACACCACATCGACATCGACTTGTGAGGTGGGGTACAAATGGGTCTATGACTTCTTATGCAGATGACTCCCGTTTCCCTGGACCAGATCCCTACGCACCGCTGCGTGATGTTCCTTCCTTTGTTCTTTCTTCCACCGACGTGGTCGAAGGCGATGAGCTGCAAGAAAAGCTTCGCGCTCCGGAAAGCGTTTCCCCTCAGCTTGCGTGGTCCGGTTTGCCTGAAGGCACTAAGTCCCTGGCTGTGACCTGTTTCGACCCGGATGCACCCACCGCTTCTGGTTTCTGGCACTGGGCGGCCTTCAATATCCCCGTTGAGGTAAGCGAGTTGCCTACCAATGCTGGTGCTGCAGAAGACCTGGGCATTGACGGTGTTATTAGCTTGCGCAACGATTCGGGCGAGCGCACCTACTATGGTGCCAACCCGCCTGCCGGTCACGCACCTCACCGCTATCTGTACGCAGTCCATGCAGTAGACGTGGAGAAGCTCGATATCGACCCAGATGCAACCCCGACTGTGCTCGGTTTCAACCTGCATTTCCACGCGCTCGGCCGTGCCATTTTGTGGGGCTGGTACGAGGCAAAGTAATGGCAAGTGGCTCTAGTGCATCGCAGGCTAGCCCTCCGGCGACCCTGCGGGTCGGCGGCGCCTTCATGGTGGTCGCATTCGTGCTGGCTCTCTTCGCGCTAATCTCTGTCTTTTCGGATGGCTGGGGAGCCGACTTCGCATGGACGTATTCGAAGGTGGCTATTGTTGCTGCCGCGTTCCTCGTCGGGGCCTTTAGCACCATGAGTAAAGGCCAGGCGGGAAGCCGCGCCCAGGTTGTGGCATTAGTGGTTGCGATCGTAGTCATTGCGGCGAGCAGCTTCTTACCCGGCGGGATTTTATTCACCCAAGCGCAGTTTTGGGTGGTGTTCTACGCCGGCTTCGCAGTCCTGTGCGCACTTATTCTCAGGCGCAGCGCTATGGCGCAAGCCTAGCCAGTACCGTGTTTAATCAATGAAAGTCCGCCCCCAGCTGCTTAGGGTAGAGCAGGTGGGGGCGGACTTTCTTGTTCAACCAAGAGTCTCTATAGGGATTAATCCACGGGTTTCCATGGCAGGCCAGAGCCAACCGCTTGGGAAATATTGCGCAAGCCGTGGGCGCGGATTTGGGCGGCAATGCCACGGTGGATATCGCGGATCCAATCCGGACCGCCATAGATGAGGCCGGTGTAGCCCTGCAACAAGGAAGCGCCGGAAGTGATGCGTTCCCACGCCTGCTCCGGCGTGGAGATGCCCCCGACGGAGATGAGGGTGAGCTGGCCTCCGACACGCTCATTGAGACGGCGCAGCACCCCCAGAGAGCGCTCGGCTACCGGGGGACCAGATACGCCACCGGCCCCCATTTCCGCTACCTCGGCAGGAGGGGTCTTGAGCCCCTCGCGGGAAATGGTGGTATTGGTCGCTACGATACCGTCGAGACCGAGTTCAAGGGCTAGGTCTGCCACGGCATCTACGTCGGAATCCGAAAGATCGGGAGCGATTTTCACCAACACTGGAACGGCGGTGCACTCTTGCACGGCAGAAAGAATGGGGCGCAGCGACTCCACTGCTTGCAGATCACGCAGGCCCGGGGTATTCGGCGAGGAAACGTTGACTACAAGGAAGTCAGCCAAGTCGCCCAATACGGAAGCAGAGCGGCGGTAGTCTTCCACAGCGTGCTCGGCAGGGGTGACTTTAGTCTTGCCAATATTGATGCCAATAACATCGCTGTAGCGGCGCTTGCGGAGGTTTTCTGCAGCGGCCGCTGCGCCTTCATTGTTAAAGCCCATGCGGTTCAAGATGGCCTTATCGGCCTTTAGGCGAAAAAGTCGCGGCGCAGGATTTCCCGGCTGTGCTTGGGCGGTGACGGTGCCCAACTCCGCGAAGCCGAAACCAATCGGGGACCAGGTATCAGCAGCGGCGGCATTTTTATCAAACCCTGCAGCTAGTCCCAGTGGGCGGGGAAACTCTACGCCAAAGACCTCTTGGCGGAGCACCGGATCGTTGACCGGCAGCACCTTTGCCAAGGCCCGGTTGGCCGGACCAGCCGCCTGGAGTCCACTCAGTGCGGTGTTGATAATTCCGTGGATTCGCTCCGGGCTGAGCTGAAACATGCCTCGCAATGCCACTTGGTAGGCCTGCGCGCGCAGTCGATCGATTGTGCTGGTCATGGTGTTAAGACTCCTTCTTCAGGTGCGGGGTGTCCACGAACTGGAGGCCGTGGCCGGTGGTGGAGGCGGCGACAAAGGTGCCATCGGCAAGCACGGCAATGTTTTGTGCATCTGGCACGGTAGAGATATCTCCGCGCAGTTCCGGAACGCCTTTATTTATCTCATAGGCATGAGCCTTGTTCGTATCTGTGGCGCTGACCCACGCCAGATTGTGCTCCTTGTCCCAAGCTACGCCCCATGGGGTGCCATTGACGTTGCCGTATTGGTGCAGGCGAACGACATCATCGGAAGTGTAGATAGCCAAGCGTCCGCCCTCAGTATCGGAGGCAAGAACAACGCCATTGTCGCCCACCGCGATGCTTCCTACACCCTGGCCTACGCGCAGTCGACCGCCCGCGCGATCATTAGTCCAATCCACGTTTTGAATGGTGGAATCCTCGCGGTGAATGCGTACCACTCCATCGTCACCCGTGGAATTGGGCACGGCTAGTAGCTGGTCCGAGCCGGCTTCGACCTCGATGTCACCTTCGCGTTTGCTGTCTTTATAAATGCCAACGGTGCTGGAATCGGCTGAGGTAGCAAAGATCTCGCCGCTGGAAAGCTGGGTGGCAGCAGTAACAGGAGTCTCCTCCTCCATACGGACCTCCTCGGGAGAATCCGGGGAGGAGGGATCGATGAGCAGGACCTTTTCCGGGCAGGCCAGTACAAAGCCCGACGACGATGAACTTAGATCACCGCACTCCGCAGAAATGTCTAAAGCAGTGGCCTTATGGCCCGCAAACTCTTTATGGCTGCCGATAAGGAGCTGGTCCTTAGTGCGCACCGCAAGCGAGTTATCGACGGCAGCAAGGTCTGTGATGTCTTCCTTAAGGCCTACGACGGTGCCCTCCGGGTCCGCCTTGACAGGGGAGGCCGCTGGGGTGGCATTGCCCTTGACCGCGGTTTCTGGGTCGGCGCCTACGCCCACATCAGGCTGGCAGGCAGCCAATGCGGTGGCGCTTAACGCCAGCAAACTGGATAAGACAAGTGCGGTGCCGGATTGAGATTTCACGGCTACTAATCCTAACAGTGCGCGTTGTAAAAACCCGAAGCTTAGCGCGGCTGTAGTGTGAAGCAGGTGATTTCTAATACCGCTACTGACGCTGTTTCTTGGGCGCAGGTCATTGTTTTATCGATCGTGCAGGGGCTGACCGAGTTTCTTCCGGTCAGTTCTTCCGGTCACCTGCGCATTGTTTCCGAGCTTTTCTGGGGCAAAGACGCCGGCGCTTCCTTTACTGCCGTTATTCAGTTGGGCACCGAGCTGGCTGTGCTGGTCTATTTCGCTCCTATGATTTGGCAGATTCTGTCCGGTTGGTTCCGCGGTTGGACCGATAAATCTTCTCGTGGCCAAGACTGGCGCATGGGATGGATGGTCATCGTTGGCTCCATTCCCATCGGTATCATCGGCTACGCCTTCGAAGACGCAATCCGCGGAGCGCTACGCAACCTGTGGATCACCGCCGCCATGCTGATTCTTTTCTCCTTTGTGTTCATCGCCGCAGAAAAGCTAGGAAAAAAGGAGCGCGGTTTTGAACAGCTGACTATGAAAGACGCCATCGTCATGGGCCTGTGCCAGTGCTTGGCACTCATCCCAGGCGTTTCTCGCTCTGGCGGCACCATCTCTGGTGGCCTGTTCTTGGGGCTGGACCGCGAGGTGGCCACGCGCTTTAGCTTTTTGCTCGCCATTCCAGCAGTCCTGGCTTCGGGGCTTTTCTCGCTTCCCGACGCCTTTTCTCCCGACGCCGGCCAATCCGCTACCGGCCTCCAGCTTCTGGTAGGCACTGGCATCGCCTTCGCCCTAGGCTACGCCTCCATTGCATGGTTGCTGAAGTTCGTGGGCAACCATTCCTTCTCGTGGTTTGCCGCTTACCGTATCCCAGTCGGTGTTCTCGTTATGATCCTATTGGCGCTGGGAGTCCTGCAGCCGTTGTAAAGCACACCGCGTTAGTATGGTGGCTATGCATTCTTGGCCTATACCTTCTTTCCGCCCTGTGCCGGGTGAAGCGGCGCAGCTGCGCTTGTACGATTCCGCGAATCAAACCATCGCTCCCGTAGAGGTCGCAGGGGATACCGCCACCATGTACGTGTGTGGCATTACGCCCTATGACTCCACCCACCTGGGCCATGCCGCTACATACTTGACGTTTGACCTTATCTACCGCGCTTTTTTGGACGCCGGGAAGAAGGTTCACTACGTACAAAACATCACCGATGTAGATGATCCACTGTTTGAGCGCGCCGAACGCGATGGCGTGGACTGGCGCGAGCTTGGTACGTCTCAGATTGACCTTTTCCGTTCCGATATGGAGTTGCTCTCCGTCTTTCCGCCGCAAGACTATGTCGGCGCCATGGAGGCCGTCGATGAAATCGTGGAGATGGTCCAGAAGCTTCTTGACGCCGGTGCGGCCTACGTCGTAGATGATCCCGATTACCCTGACATCTACGCCTCCATCGACGCTACTGAGCAATTTGGATACGAGTCCAATTATTCTGCGGCAGAGATGCAGACCTTCTTTGCAGAACGCGGCGGCGATCCAGACCGCCCAGGAAAGAAGAACCCGCTTGATGCACTCATCTGGCGCGCTCACCGCGAGGGTGAGCCCGCTTGGGAGTCGCCGTTTGGTCCTGGCCGTCCGGGCTGGCATATTGAATGTTCCGCTATTGCCACCAATCGTTTAGGTCCCACCTTTGATATTCAAGGTGGCGGTAGTGACTTGAAGTTCCCACACCACGAATTTTCCGCCGCCCACGCCGAGGCGGCCCTTGGCGTGGACCGCATGGCAAAGTTTTATGTACACACAGGCATGATCGGCCTCGACGGGGTCAAGATGTCTAAGTCCTTGGGCAACCTTGTCTTCGTCCACAAGCTAGTAGGAGCAGGCGAGGAGCCCTCCGCTATCCGCTTGGGCGTCTTCGCTGGGCATTACCGCGATGAGCGGGATTGGTCGGATGAAGTGCTCGAAGAAGCAAAGCACCGGCTGTCCGTGTGGCGGGAAGCAGTGGCTACGCCAGGAAGCATGGCGGGGGCGCAAGGGGTCGTCGCCAAGCTGCGCGCGGCGATTGCCAATGACCTCGATACCCCTGCGGCGCTGGCTGCTGTGGATGAGTGGTCGCAGGCTGACCGTGGCACAGACGAAGAAGGAGCGGCAGATTTGGTTCGCACTGCCCTAAATTCACTCCTCGGCGTGCAGGTTTAGCCAAGATAGGGCAGTATCTACAGCATGAGCATTCGCGCCGATTTCCAGCCCACCGTAGATGAGTTCATAAGTGATCTGAAGTCCTTCGCCACCGGCGATTACCTCAAAGAGGAGGAAAAGGAGTTCTGGGAGGCTCCGTTTGATGCCAGCGTGCTTCCGGAGCTACGCGGTCACCTTGAGAATATGCTCGATGGGCTGGATGCCCTTCCGGATGATCCAGATGGCCCGCAGCTGGTAACCGTGTTGTCCAAGACCGTTCGTGCGTTGGCCAATTTTAATCGTGCCCAGCACGACGCTGTCCTCGAGCCGGAAGAGAAGGAAGAGCTATCTGAGCTTATCTACAATGCCTGCGCGGCAACTGGAGCAGATGACGAAGCTCTATCGCACATTCCAGAACTAGACTTTTAGTTCTTGTCCTCCCGCTTTTTGAGCGCCGGCCCGCGGCATATTCGCAGCCTGGCGCTTACTTCTGTGCCCTTAGCGCATGGTCGGTTTCACCCCAGAGCCTTTTTAAAGAGAAAGTTAGTTTTATTCTCGTGCAGCACCCCGATGTCGTTTCTGGTCTGACAAAGCCCGCCGCCATTTTCTGGGACATGGATGGCACGCTCACCAATTCGGAGCCGCTTTGGGCGGAGGCAACGTTCTATCTCTCGGAGCTCCTAGGGAAGCGTTTAACTCCCACCCAGCGCCTTGCCACTGTAGGGGCGACTTTTGAGACGACCTTGGGGATTTGCGCAGATAATGCGGGGGTGACACTGCGGCCCGGTGACAGCGATCGATACCGCGCTCGGATGTTTGACTATGTCAAAGGTCTTTTCGCTCGCAAGCTGGAGATTTTTCCCGGCATTCCTGCGTTGCTGCATGAGCTGAAGGCGGATGGCGTGCCAATGATGGTGACGACTAATACCGAGCGCAACGTCGCCGATGCCGCCATTAGCGCGTTGGGGCGGCAGTACTTTGTCGATACCATTTGCGGGGATGAAGTACCTTCCGGGAAACCTGCACCGGATATGTACCGCGAAGCGGCCCGCCGCATCGGAGCAAAACCTGCGGATTGCTTGGTATTTGAAGATTCCGCGACGGGAATGCGCGCCGCAGTTGATGCTGGCTGTGTAGTCATCGGCTTGCCCGAAGATGACGAGGTGGAGGTTCCGCCGGAGGTCACCGAGGTCTCCCAGCTCCGCAACTCGCGGCACCTCGCCGGTGCTCGGGCCTCCGAGGTCTATGAGTGGTTTAGCCAGATTTCGAAATAGCAGTAGAACTTTAAGGTTTTACTACATTCTCTAACTACCTGTGGAACAATAGGTAGGCGTGAAGAACTTTGATTCCCTTTTTGCTGACTTATCCGAGAAGGCTGCCCAGCGCCCCGCTGGTTCTGGCACCGTTACCGCTTTGGATAAAGGCGAGCATCACATAGGCAAAAAGATCATCGAAGAAGCCGGGGAAGTGTGGATCGCCGCAGAGTATCAGTCTGATGCTGAGCTAGCAGAAGAAGTGTCTCAGCTGCTCTATTGGACTCAGGTCATGATGCTCAAGCGGGGGCTTACCCCAGAAGACATCTACAACTACCTTTAAACAGCGCCCCACGGGACGGAAGGATCCGCATGATAAAAATTGCTGTACCGAACAAAGGCTCACTGTCAGAATCCGCCGTGGACATTCTTGCAGAGGCCGGCTACAAGGGGCGTGGACATTCCAAAACACTCAACGTGGTTGATGCGGATAACGGGGTTGAGTTTTTCTTCTTAAGGCCCAAAGATATCGCCATCTATGTTGCCCGCGGTGTTTTGGATCTGGGTATTACCGGTCGCGATTTAGCTCTCGACTCAAAGGCGAGCTTTGATGAGGTTCTGCCATTAGGGTTTGGAGGATCTACTTTTCGCTATGCAGCCCCGCAGGGGGAGGAGTGGGATATCTCTCAACTGGATGGTCGCCGGATCGCGACCTCTTCCCCCAATCTTGTCCGTGCGAACCTTGCCGAGCATGGAATTGAGGCCGATGTTATTCGGCTAGACGGCGCGGTAGAGATCTCCATCCGGTTAGGCGTTGCCGATGTCATTGCTGATGTCGTGTCAACTGGTACTACCTTGCGCCAACAAGGGTTGGCGCCGTTCGGCGAGCCGATCATTGAGTCCGAGGCCGTAGTAATCAAGCGCACAGGGGTAGAAGTTAGCGAAGAAGAGCAGGTGGTGCTCGACCGCATGCAGGGAATTTTGCACGCTCGCACCTATTTGATGATCGATTACAACATCGCGCAATCCAATCTCGATGCGGCTGCTGGTACTACTCCCGGGTTAACCGGTCCTACGGTCTCACCTTTGGCGCGTGAGGGCTGGGTGGCGGTGCGCGCGATGGTTCCCAAGAAAAACGCCAACCAAGTCATGGACCGGCTTTCCCAACTCGGCGCAGAGGCGATCTTGGCTTCTGATTTACGCATCGCCCGCTTTTAGGGGGAGCGAATTTTCTGGGTCGGCCCAAATAGATTCAGTCGTGGCTAACATTAGCGCTTGAGGTTACTCATCCGAATATAAGTCTCGACAGGCAAAGGAGCCGAGCCATCATGGCAAAGTCCTCTAAGAAAGAAGAAAAGGACACCAAGTCTGCAGCAAAGGACGTGAAGAAGAAGGAAGCTGATACTTCCACTCACGCTGCACAGCAGAAGGTGGCCGAACAGAAGGCACCTAAGAATTCCAGCAAGAAGACTCGCACCGAGACCGACCTTCTTGGCTCTTTGGAAGTTCCAGCGGACGCTTACTACGGTGTGCACACCGTTCGCGCTATGGAAAACTTCCAGATTTCTTACGTGACCATCAACACCATCCCGCACTTCATTCGCGGCATGGTCCAGGTCAAAAAGGCGGCTGCCATGGCAAACCGTCGCCTTCACGTGTTGCCTAAGAAGAAGGCCGAAGCCATCATCTGGGCTTGTGACCAGATCCTGGAAGAGGGCCGCTGCATGGACCAGTTCCCACTGGACGTTTTCCAGGGTGGTGCTGGTACCTCGCTGAACATGAATACCAACGAGGTCGTTGCCAACCTCGCTCTGGAATACCTTGGTGAGGAGAAGGGCTCTTATGACATCATCAACCCCAATGATGATGTGAACATGTCCCAGTCCACCAACGATGCTTACCCGACCGGTTTCCGCCTGGGTCTGCATGCAGCGGTTGACCACCTCATTGAGCGCATGGATGGCCTGCGCGCCGCGTTCCAGGACAAGGGCAATGAATTCCAGGACATCCTGAAGATGGGCCGTACCCAGCTCCAGGACGCTGTTCCGATGACCTTGGGCGATGAGTTCAAGGGCTTTGCCAATAACCTGAACGAGGAACAAGCATTGCTGCGCGATGCTCAGCGCCGCCTGCTGGAGATCAACCTGGGTGCAACCGCAATCGGCACCGGCGTAAACACTCCTGCCGGCTACCGCCACCAGGTCACAGCAGCCTTGTCTGAGGTTACGGGCTTGGAAATGAAGACCGCACGCGATCTCATTGAAGCAACCTCTGACTGTGGTGCTTACGTGCTGCTGCACGCAACCATTAAGCGCGCAGCGATGAAGCTCGCCAAGATTTGTAATGACCTGCGCCTGCTGTCCTCCGGCCCTCGCGCTGGCCTGGCTGAGATTAATCTGCCAGCCCGCCAGGCTGGCTCCTCCATCATGCCGGGTAAGGTAAACCCGGTTATCCCGGAGGTTGTCAACCAGACTTGCTTCAAGATCTTCGGCAATGACCACGTAGTCACCATGGCCGCTGAGGCAGGCCAGCTGCAGCTAAACGTCATGGAGCCGGTCATCGGCGAAGCACTGTTCCAGTCCATTCGTATCATGGGCAACGCCGTCGATGCGCTGCACGAAAAGTGCGTCACGGGCATCACCGCCAACGCGGATGTGTGCCGCGCCTACGTAGAAAATTCCATTGGTATCGTCACCTACCTGAATCCGTTCATCGGCCACCACAATGGTGATTTGATCGCTAAGGAGTCCTTGGAGACCGGCAAGGGCGTCAAGGAACTCGTCTTGGAGAAGGGCCTGCTGGATGAAGCAACCTTGAACAAGGTTCTGTCCGTAGAAAACCTCATGCACCCAGAGTTCCGAGGCCAGCTCTTCATTGACGAAGACTAAGCCCACAGCGCTTTAGGAGCAGCAGGGTATAGTGCCCGCGGAGTAGGCCCCCGCAGTTGCCGCCACTTTTACTTCACATGGAAGTAAAGCAGGCGGAGGCTGCGGGGGTTTGTGCATGGTGAAGGGGCACTATTCACATTCATCTTTTATTCTCCTATACAGGGACGATGCGTCTTAGAATACCGGTCATTTTATAGCGGAATCCTTATTTTATGTGGGAATCAACACAAACAGGCACTTTGAATGAATAAATCACCACAGCGGGTGCAAAATAGAAGATGTTGAGGACGGCATGCACTCTTTATGGAGATGCGTGCCCATAGTTTGCATAGAGAGCGTATGGAGTACGTCCATGGTTATTGTTCATATAGTCATCGTTCTCGCGGCCATCGTTTTGGGTGCGAGAATTGGATCAATTGGTATCGGTATGGCCGGCGGCCTCGGCGTGTTGGCGCTTGGTCTCACCGGTGTTCCCATTACTAGGGAAGATATCCCCTTCGATGTTATCGGCATCATCATGACCGTCATTGCTGCTATCGCAGCAATGCAGCGAGCTGGCGGTATGGACTATTTGGTGCACATTGCAGAGAAGTTCCTGCGCAAAAACCCAAAGCGGATCACGTTCTACGCGCCAATTGTGACGTGGCTAATGACGGTTCTCGCTGGCACCGGGCACACTGCGTTTTCTACTTTGCCGGTTATCGTCGAGGTAGCTAAAGAGGGTAAGGTTCGTCCTTCACGCCCGCTATCCATCGCGGTAGTTGCCTCTCAGATGGCAATCTGTGCTTCGCCCATTTCGGCAGCCGTGGTGTTGCTCGCTAGCCTGCTAGAGCCGACTGGGGTGGGCTATTTGCAGGTACTGGCGGTCGTTATTCCGGCGACATTCCTGTCTATCTTCCCAGCTGCCTGGGTAGCTAATAAGTTTGGCAAAGAGCTTGAAGATGATCCGGTTTACTTGGAGCGCAAGGCACAAGGCCTGGTCAAGGAACCACTCGGCGCAGGGAACTACTCTCCGCAGAAGGGTGCCAAGGCTTCTGTTCTCGTGTTCTTGGTAGCCATCATCATCGTGATGGCGTGGGCCACCCTGACCTCGGAGCAGGTGGGGCTTATCGCCGACCCGACCCTTCCACGTAATGAAGCCATTATGACGGTCATGCTCACCGCTGCCACCATCATCGTTATGATGACCAAGGTCCCGGCTGGAGATGTTTTGAATACGCCGGTCTTCAAGTCCGGTATGTCCGCATGTATTTGTGTGCTGGGCGTGGCTTGGCTGGGCACCAGCCTTATCAACCACTACATGGACGATATTCAGTCTATGGCTGGCAGCGTTATTGAATCTTCGCCGTGGCTGCTCGCAGTGGTGCTATTCTTCGCTGCAGCGTTGCTGTACTCGCAAGCCGCTACGACCAAGGCCCTTATGCCGGCAGCCCTTGCCCTGGGAGTAAGCCCCATTACCGCAGTCGCTGCGTTCCCGGCGGTGTCCGCTCTGTTTATCCTGCCGACTTACCCAACCTTGTTGGCAGCAGTGGAGATGGACGATACCGGCTCGACTCGTATCGGCAAGGCCGTATTCAACCACCCATTCCTGATCCCAGGTACGGTCAGCATCGTGCTCTCGGTTCTCTTGGGCTATGCATTCGGTTTCGTCCTCCTATAACTAGAGGAAGTTAAAACCATCTCCAAGGCGCCCTTCAGGGCGCCTTTTTGGTTGCAGCATCAGCGGGCAACTTAATTCATTTCACTTTCTTGTCTAAATGAGCCTTATTTAACTCAATCGCTCGGTAGGCTTAGGCCATGACTACTCAGCTATCCGATGTTGAAATTGCCCAAGCCCACCAACTGCAGCCGATCACGGAGATTGCCGCCAAGGCGGGCATTCCTTCCGACGCCGTGATTCCCTACGGCACCACCAAAGCCAAGGTAGATATCACCAAGGTTGACTATTCCAAGGAAAACCGGGGCCAGCTGGTGCTTGTCACCGGCGTATCACCTACCCCTGCCGGCGAGGGAAAATCCACCGTTCTCATCGGCTTGACCGATGCCCTAGACCAATTGGGCAAGAAAGCGATAGTTGCCCTGCGAGAGCCCTCCCAAGGGCCAGTGATGGGCATTAAGGGCGGTGCGGCTGGCGGCGGCTATGCACAGATTGTGCCCATGGAGGACATCAATCTGCACTTCACCGGGGATTTTCACGCGATTACCTCCGCAACCAACACCTTGGCCGCCATCATTGATAACCACATACATCAAGGAAACGCGTTGGGTATCGACCCACGACGAGTAACGTGGCAGCGGTGCATGGACGTCAACGACCGTGCCTTGCGCAACGTGGTCACTGGACTGGGCGGCCCAGCCCACGGCGTACCCGCTGAAACCGGTTTCACCATTACTGCCGCTTCTGAAATCATGGCCATTTTGTGCTTGGCCACAAACCTTGAAGACCTGAAGAAACGTCTTGGCGATATCACCATCGGGTTCACCTACGATCAACGCCCTGTTACCGCGCGTGACCTGAACGCAGAAGGTGCGCTCACGGCACTGATGCGTGATGCCCTTAATCCGAACCTCGTACAGACCCTCGGCGGGGTACCAGCCTTGGTACACGGTGGACCATTCGCCAATATTGCCCACGGTTGCAACTCCCTATTAGCAACTCAAACCGCTCTACAATTCGGCGATATTGTCCTGAGCGAAGCTGGCTTCGGCTCCGATTTGGGCGGGGAAAAGTTCGTCGATATCAAGGCACGCTTTGGCGATCTGGATGTTGCCGGTGCGGTTGTTGTTGCCACCATTCGTTCGCAAAAATACAACGGCGGAGTAGCCAAAGATAAGCTAACGGAAGAGAACCTAGATGCGCTCAAGGCGGGCATTGTCAACCTTGAGCGCCACGTAGGAAATCTGCGCAAATTCGGTATCAAGCCAGTGGTAGCGCTCAACCTCTTTTGGTCGGATACGGAGGCGGAACGCGAGTTTATGCGGCAGTGGGCCAAGGACTTTGGAGTGGCCTTGGAAGAAGCCAACGTCTGGTCCGAGGGCGGTGCAGGTGCGACTAAGCTGGCAGAGACCTTGCTGGAGAACCTGCAGGGCGGTGCCAAGCAGCTCTACGATCCGCAGCAAGGAATTGAAGCCTCCATCGAGACCATTGCTCGCGAGATTTATCGCGCCGACCGCGTGGAGTATGGAGCAAAGGCGCTTAAAGATCTGAAGTACATCCAGGACAATGGCTGGGACAAGCTACCCGTGGTCATTTCCAAGACTCAGTATTCCTTCAGCGATGATGCATCTGAATTGGGTGCGCCGGAAGGCCATACGCTGCATGTCCGTGAATTGCTGCCGCGCACCGGCTCAGGCTTTATCGTTGTGCTTACCGGCAATGTTATGACGATGCCGGGGTTGCCAAAGAAGCCAGCGGCCAACAACATAGACGTCGATAAGGACGGCACTATCTCCGGACTTTTCTAAGGCCGCGTGGACCTAGTCCTTGTTATCCGCCGCGGAACCAGGCCACCCTGGATACTGCGGCGGCGTGCCGCCGAATTCGGGGCAGAGATCCTGGTGGGCACACCAGCCACATAGCTTGGAGGGCTTGGGGCGGAAATCCCCGGCGCGCCCATCGGCTTCAATTTTGGCCCACAACTCGCCGAGATCGCGCTCGAAGTACTCCAGCTCCTCTCGGTTTGGGCTAAGAAACATCGAGTCCAAGACCTTGAGGTACATAAGCCGCAACTGGTGGGGGATAGTGCCTAGAATGCGCCAGTAGACTAGCGCGTAGAAACGCATTTGGAATTGGGCATCTTGTGAATAGCGGGGCAGTGGTTTCTTGCCGGTTTTATAGTCAACGACGCGGACCTCGCCCGTCGGCGCGCGATCCACTCGGTCGATGAAGCCACGAACGGGAACGCCATTGGGAAGAACTGTGTTGACGTACATCTCGGTTTCTTGGCAATCAAAGCCCTGTGGGTTTTCCATCTGGAAATAGCCTTTGAGCAGTTCTCTGGCGGAAACGAAGAAGTCATAGGTGTCTTCTTCTGGCACGAGCTCGAGCAGTTCCGCGTCCTTTGCGGTCATGTCTGCCCACGAGGGCTTAATCATCTTTACTGCGGCAGGATAGGTGCGCTCTGCGCGCGGTAGCTTATGCATTTCTTCCAGTACGGCATGCACTAGGGTTCCTTTGACCTGTGCAATGGTTTTGGGTTCGGGCAGCTTGTCAATGGCCCGGAAGCGATAGAGCAGTGGGCACTGCTTGTAATCGGAAGCGCGCGAGGGTGACAGGGCAAGCGGGCGGGGTGTCGATGAAGTAGCCATGGTGTATCTAGCCTATCTCCGTGCGTTTCGTGGCAAGCTAGGAGGTATGAGTTATACCGAAGAATTCCTTAATTTCATCGCCGCTTCTCCTTCCTCTTATCACGCTGCGGAGGAGGTATCCCGCCAATTGCGCGAGGTGGGATTTGATCTACAGGATGAGAGTGAGGAATGGTCGGCCGCACCAGGTGGCCACGTGATGGTGCGCGGTGGCGCGGTAGCGGCTTGGTATGTACCACAGGAGGCGGATAAGAATTCTGGTTTTCGCATCGTGGGGTCACATACGGACTCGCCGGGCCTGGTGCTCAAACCCACGCCGGACTTTTCGGCGGCGGACTGGCAGCAAGTAGCAGTAGAGGTCTACGGCGGGGCGCTACTGCATACCTGGTTTGACCGAGAGTTGACCGTCGCTGGCCAGATTGTGACTAAGGACGGCACGCGGCATGTGGTAAATACTGGCCCTGTCCTGCGCCTGCCGTCTTTGGCCATCCACCTGTACCGCAAGGATGAGTTCAAACCAGACCGACAGCACAATATGCAGCCTGTCTTAAGCGTCGGTGACCCAGAGGCATCGATCTTGCAGGTAGTGGGGGAGAAGGCGGGCGTCGGCAAGCAGGATATTGCATCCTTCAACCTGATTACGGCCGATGCCGCCCGAGGTGAGGTCTTTGGGGCAGGAGAGCAGTTCATTGCAGCCGGGCGCATGGATAATCTTTCTTCTGTACATGCCTCCTTGGCGGCGATGAAGAATGCTGCCAAGGACTATCAGGGCAAGGATATTTTGGTCATGATGGCCTTTGACCACGAAGAGGTAGGTTCCAGCTCCCGCTACGGTGCGGGCGGGCCTATTCTGGCGGACGTCATTACTCGAACGGCCCGGGCACTGGGAGCTAACGAGGAGGAACGCTTCCAGATGTTTTCCCGCTCGAGTTGTGTGTCGGCCGATGCGGCACATTCGGTGCATCCCAATTACGTGGGCAAGCACGATCCCACGCACCACCCGATAATCGGCAAGGGCCCAGTGACCAAGATCAACGGCAACCAGCGCTATGCCTCCGATGCCACCACAGTGGCGTTGTGGGAAGCAGCGTGCGACAAGGCTGGCGTGCCGGTGCAGCGCTTTGTGGGCAATAATGACGTGCCGTGCGGATCGACCATCGGTCCCATCACCGCAACCCGTTTGGGCATCGACACCGTGGATGTGGGCGTGCCCATGCTGTCGATGCACTCGGCGCGTGAAATGGTGGGCGAGCGGGACCAAGTATGGCTTGCACAAGCGCTTGAGGCATACTTGGTGGGATAGTAATCGCAACCTCGAGGAGTCTTGAGACATGGCTTATTCCGGCCCCTTTGCCTATGGCGACCGCGTGCAGCTTACTGACGCCAAGCGGCGCCACTACACGGTCATCCTTGAAGAGGGAGGCCAGTTCCACTCCCACAAGGGCATAATTAACCACGATGACATCGTGGGTATGGATGAGGGTTCGGTTATTGAGTCCACCCTTGGCTCCTCCTTCCTGCTGTTCCGCCACCTGATGGTGGACCATGTGCTGTCCATGCCGCGCGGTGCCGCGGTGATTTACCCCAAGGATGCGGCACAGATCTTGGTAGAGGGCGATATTTTCATGGGCGCGCGCGTGCTCGAGGCCGGCGCCGGTTCCGGTGCGCTATCCATGTCTTTGCTGCGTGCCGTCGGCCCAGAAGGCCATGTGTATTCCTATGAGGTGCGCGATGATCACCTTGAGTATGCGGTGGATAACGTGAAGGAATATTTTGGCGAGCAGCCGGAGTGGTGGTCGCCGCGCCTTGGTGATCTGGCAGACGTTACCGCTGCAGACCTGGGTGGGCCGGTAGACCGCGTTATCCTCGACATGCTCGAACCATGGGAACACTTGGAGACCGTGCGCGATCTCCTCATCCCAGGTGGCGTGTTTATGACCTACGTGGCAACGGTGCCACAGCTAATGAAGGTCATGGAAGGCATTCGTGAACTCAAGTGCTTCACTGAGCCCAAGGCATGGGAATCGCTGGTGCGTGAATGGAAGGTCGAAGGCCTAGCTACCCGCCCAGAGCACCGCATGAATGCGCACACCGCCTTCCTCATCTGGACTCGCCGCCTGGCCGATGGTGTCACCCCACCACGCCCGCAGCGCCGTGCCCGGAAGTAGGGCCGCTTTAACGCCCAGAATTTAAAGCGGAAGTGCCCTCTTTCGCTGCCCGCGCCGCGTTAGAGTAGTGGGCATGGATGAAGCCACGGACTATAAGCGGCAGGTAAGCCAGCTTGCCGCCCGCAATCAGAAGTTGGCGGGCTTATTAAAAGAATCGCGCGTGAAGCTGGAGCAGCTTTTTGCCGAGCTCAACGCGCTGGCTGAGCCGGCATCGACCTACGGTGTTTTTCTAGGTTATTCGCCGAACCACAGCGAGGTGGGAACCACCGCGGAGGTCTATACCAATGGCCGCATTATGCAGCTTAAGGTCTCGCCTAACGTGGAACCAGGCAGTCTCTCGGCCGGCCAGCAGGTTCGCTTGGGCGATGGCTTCGTGGTCGTGGAAGGGTGCCCGCCTGAGCGTACAGGCGAGCTAGCAACGGTGGTGGAGCGCCTCAGTCAAGACCGCCTGATAGTGGCAAATTCCTCTGGTGAGGAAAAGGTAGTGCTGCTAGCCCAAGCACTGCGCGAGGATACCCGGGTGTCGGCAGGCGAGGTAGTACTCGTGGATCCCAAAGCTGCCATCGCACTAGAAAAGGTGGAAAAGACTGAAGTCACCCAGCTTTCTTTGGAAGAGGTCCCGGATGTGCGCTATGAGGATATCGGCGGGCTGGACGAGCAGATTTCCCAGATCCGCGATTCCGTAGAGCTACCGTTTATCCATCCCGACCTCTATCACCAATACGAGCTACAGCCGCCTAAGGGCGTGCTCCTGTATGGCCCTCCAGGGTGCGGTAAGACGCTTATTGCCAAGGCAGTAGCCCACTCTTTAGCCCAGCAATTAGGCAGCGACGGCACGAGCTACTTCCTCAATATCAAGGGCCCAGAGCTGCTCAATAAGTATGTGGGGGAGACGGAACGCCGCATCCGCCTCATTTTTGAGCGGGCCCGCGAATTGGCCCAGCTCAGCGCTGACCGGCCAGTGGTCATCTTCTTCGATGAGATGGAATCGATCTTCCGCACTCGTGGCTCGGGTGTGTCCTCCGATATGGAAACCACGGTTGTTCCCCAGCTGCTCACGGAGCTCGATGGAGTTGAGAGCCTGTCCAATGTGATCGTCATTGGCGCTACCAACCGCGAAGAACTCATCGATCCCGCCATCATGCGCCCCGGCCGGCTTGACATCAAGATCCGGGTTAACCGCCCGAATAAACAGGGGGCCCGAGAAATTTTCGCCCGGCACTTCACCGAATCCGTCCCGCACCAGGGCGCGTTGGACGAACTCATTATCGCCGCGGTGGATGAGCTTTATGCCGATCGCCCCTTCGTACAGCTGCACTTTTCCAGCGGGGAACGGGAAATATTGCATTACCGCGACTTTGTCTCCGGCGCAATGATTGCCAATATCCTCTCGCGGGCCAAAAAGCTGGCTATCAAGGACGCTCTCCGGTTGCGTGCAGGCAGCGAGCAGGCGGCAGGTGGGGACCACGAGGGCATCGCCAAGCAACACTTGCTCGATGCCATCGCAGCCGAGCGCGCCGAGTCCGAATATGTACCTACCTCCACCAACCCGGAGGAATGGACCAAGATCATTTCCCAAGACCATTCCGGTGCCCGCGTGGAACGGGTGGAGTTATTGACCACAAGGAGGAGCGCATGAGCCGCATTGTAGGTACCGAAACCGAGTACGGAATTGCGACCCCAGAGCTACCGGAGTACTCACCTATTATTTCTTCCACTCACGCGGTAGTAGCTTATGCCGCGATGCACACAGGGGCGCGCTCACGCTGGGATTTTGCCGAGGAACACCCGCTGCGCGATTCCCGCGGTTTTGATCTCAAGCGCTACCAGACGGTGCCCGTAGTCGACCCGAATGCCATCGGAGTAGCCAATGTGGTCACGGCTAATGGCGCGCGCTTTTATGTTGACCACGCGCACCCGGAGTATTCCGCACCGGAATGCACTAATGCCTGGGAAGCTACGCTTTATGACGCCGCAGGGGACGCCACGCTCCTGCAAGCGGCTGCGGCCGTGGCGGGGCTGAGCGCGCAAGGAAAGTCCGTTCTTGCCAACCACGAGCCCTGCCCAGCCCTGCGTTTTTATAAAAATAACGTGGATGGAAAAGGCGCCTCTTATGGCTCTCATGAGAACTATCAGTACTCCCGTGAAACGGACTTCGACACCATGGCGCAGGCCCTCATCCCTTTCTTCGTTGCTCGCCAGGTAGTCATCGGCGCCGGGCGCATGGGACGCGGCGAGTTTGGTGAAGAGCCAGGTTTCCAGATCTCCCAACGCGCTGATTATATTGAGCAAGAAATCTCGCTGGAGACCACCCTCAACCGCGGCATTATCAATACCCGCGATGAGCCGCATGCGGTCCATGCTGACTTCGGCCGCCTCCACGTCATCATTGGGGACGCGAATATGTCGCAGACGTCTACATTGCTCAAACTGGGGATGACCTCTCTGGTGCTCGATGCCATCGAAGAGGGCGTGGACTTCAGCGACCTCCGCCTGCAGGATGCTGTGGCGGAAGTCCCACGCGTGAGCCGCGATCTTAGGCTTCAGCATCGGCTCACGCTTGCCGACGCCCGCCAGCTCACCGCCCTAGAGCTCCTTGCCGAATATCGCGCACGCGTCACCCCACGCACACCCACCGATCACAAGGTCCTCGCGGCCTGGGACGAGGTAGTTTCGCTACTGGAGAAAGACCCGATGCAGGCCGCACACCTGCTGGACTGGGTGGCAAAGTATCGCCTGATTAAGGGCTATCTCGACCGCGGCGTCAATCCAGACGACCCCAAGCTGCGGCTCATAGACCTGCAATACGCGGAGATTGACCCAGCCAAATCGCTTCACCACGCTCTAGTGCGCAAAGGCCAGATGCGGCAGCTTTTTAGCGCCGCCGAAATTGAGCGTGCTTCCAGCTGTCCGCCGGAGGACACCCGCGCTTATTTCCGCGGCCGAGTAACGCAGAAATTCGGCGAGAACATCATTGCCGCAAGCTGGCAAAGCCTCACCGTACGAGTAGGGGAGGGCACCGACGCACCGTGGGCCACAGTCCCCATGGATATCGCCACTGGTCTCACTCAGGCTGAATGTGGAGAGATGATTGACGCCGCCGACACGGTCGAGGATCTTCTCCAAAGACTCACTGACAGCGAGATCCACCCCGAGTACCGTAATTAACAACCACGAATTAAAGCAGGATCCACAGAAAGGATTTCCCACCTATGTCCACTCACCAGTCTCAGGTCACCGGCGGTAATGGCGGCGATAACTCCGCTGGCGACGAGGAATTTACCTCCACGCAGCTCAGCATCAATACAACCGGCACCGATGAACTCCTCGATGAGATCGACGGGCTACTAGAAAATAACGCCGAGGAATTCGTGCGCTCCTATGTCCAAAAGGGCGGGCAGTAAGGGTGAGTGACCAGCGCCCTGTCTTTGCCCGACGCATCATGGGCATTGAAACAGAATATGGCCTAACTACCAGCGCGGGCTCGAAGGAACGGACTCTGAGCCCCGATGAGGTAGCGCGCGTGCTTTTCCGGCCCATTGTCCAAGAGCATTCCTCCTCCAATATTTTTTCTACCAATGCCAGCCGCCTCTACCTCGATGTCGGTTCCCACCCCGAGGTAGCCACCGCCGAGTGCGATAGTTTAAGCCAGCTTTTAGCCTATGAATGCGCCGGCGATGCCATTGTCAACCGGCTTGGCGAGCAAGCAGAGCAAACTTTCGCCGCTGAGGGCCACCCGCGTGCGGTGTACCTTTTTAAAAACAACGTGGACTCGGCTGGCAATTCCTTCGGCTGCCACGAAAACTATCTCATCAGCCGCCATATGGTCCTCAAGGACTTGGGCCTTGAGCTCCTGCCGTTCCTCATCACCCGTCAGCTCATCTGCGGCGCCGGCATGGTCCAACCCGCTAAGGGCGATAAGCCCGCCCAATTCCTGCTCTCGCAGCGTGCGGACCAGGTGTGGGAAGGCGTTTCTTCTGCTACCACCCGTTCGCGTCCCATCATCAATACCCGCGACGAGCCGCATGGCGATTCCAAACGCTTCCGCCGCATGCACGTCATCGTGGGAGATTCCAATATGGCCGAGCCAACTATGGCGCTGAAAGTAGGTTCAACGCTGCTCATTTTGGAAATGTTGGAGGCCGGATTTGAGCTGCCGAAATATGAGATCGAAAAGCCGATTCACCATATCCGCGCTATTGCGCGCGATATGACGGGATCGACCGAACTACCACTTAGCGGAGGTGGATCAGTCACCGCGCTGGAGGTGCAACAGCAGCTCTGTATGCGCGCAAGCCAATGGCTGGAAGAAAGGGAAGACGCTGGTACCCCTACCTCCGAAATGCGGCGCGTAGTTGATCTCTGGCAACGCACCCTGCGCGCCATTGAGACCCAAGATTTTTCCGAAGTGGACAGGGAAATCGACTGGGTCATTAAACTCGCCCTGCTTGAGCGCTACCGTGCGCGGCTCGGTGGGCAGTGGGACCACCCTAAGCTGGCCCAGATTGATATGACCTATCACGATATCCGTCCTGGACGCGGGCTCTACCATGTACTGCTGCGCAAAGGTCTTATCGATCGCTGGATTGAGGATTCTGATATTGAACGCGCGATGGACACAGCGCCGGCGACCACGCGCGCTGCGCTGCGCGGCCAGTTCTTGGCTACCGCGCGTAACTGTGGCGCCAATGTCACCGTTGATTGGACGCGGCTGAAAGTCAATCGGCCCGAACCGCGAACCGAGGAACTTTTGGATCCCTTCATTGCCCACGATGAACGAGTCGATGCATTGCTAGACTATATGCGTTCACACCACAGCTAGATCCACCATAGAGTCATATCAGGGAGACAACACAGCACGTGGCAGCACACAACCCCACGCCCAAACGGCATGATGAGGCGGTAGAAAGGCTCACCAACCTCTCCTTCGCGCTACAAGGCGCGGCAAACTCCGGCGGTAGCCCTGATCGCAGCGCTGCATGGATTCGTCGCCACGTTGCCGGGTACGGCGATAAGTCGGGCGAGGCTTTTGCCAAGTCCTTGGCGCGCGATATAGCGACCCTCCAACGCGCTGGGGTGCCCATTGTGCATTCCGGTGGTGAGGATGGCGCGCGCTACCGTCTTGACGCGAGTAGTTACCAGCTACCGCCGGTGGAATTTTCTCCGGAAGAGGCCATGGTTTTAGGCATAGCAGGGGGAATGGGTACCACGGGAGGCTTAAGCGATTTCTCTTTATCTGGGTGGACCAAGATTGCCGCCAGCGGCGCCTCGCGCAACCTTTCCGGCGCGCCGGTGTACACAGCAGTCAATGACATCACCCGCCTCGCCCCGGAAGTTATTACCTCTGTCCTCGCTGCGGTGCGCAACCGACTGCGCATTACTTTTTCCTACCGCGCAAACCCGGCCGCTAAGCCAGTACGCCGCGTGATGGATCCTTGGGGAGTGGTCAACCGTGATAGCCACATTTACATCGTGGGTTTCGATGTGGACCGCGGCGCCCCACGTGTCTTTCGTGCGCTTCGTGTCTCCGATATCAAACGCTCACATCATCCCGCAGAACACACCGTCCCAACAGAGACCTTGCAGGCCTTGGTAGAGCGCGCATTGCAGCGCGGAGAAAAGGTAGACGCGCGGCTTATTATTCCGGTGGGAAAGGCACAGGAGTTAATGGATGCGGGCGAGAAGCAGCCTGATGGCACAGTAATGCTGCGCAACGTGGATAAGGATTGGCTCGTGCGCACAGCGGCCGGGTACGCGCCAGAGGTACAGGTGGTCGAACCTGGCGGGGTGCGCCAGGAGGTCATTTCTCTTCTGCGCGCCGCCGCGCAACGGCAGGAAGGACGCTAGCTATGGCCGATGCATCGCAAAAGCTCCAGGCGCTCGTGCGCTCTTTGAACCTGATTCCTTACTTTAAAAATCACCCCGACAAAACGCCCATGGAAGCGGCTACGGATTTGGGAATGGAGCCCGGTGAGCTGAAGGAGGCCCTCGATCGTCTATTTTGTTCCGGCACGGGCCGCAATACTGAAGATCTCATTGATCTCAGCTTCAGCTACCGCGATGGGGTAACCATCCACAATGATCAAGGCTTAAGCCAAGCTCTGCGCCTTACCCCCACCGAGGCCGGCGCCTTGCTCCTTACCTTAGAGTCCCTGCAGGCCATGCCGGGGCTTATCGATGCCCACGCGGTCGAATCCGCCGCTGCTAAACTGCGCGGCATCATGGATGAAAAGACTGCAGCTATCTACGATTCGCTGTCTACTCCAGCCCCTGAAGAAACGGATATTCAGGCGCTTTTGACCCAAGCGGTCAATGAACGAAAGCGGGTGCGGCTGCGCTACTGGAGTGCTTCGTCTAATGCAGAATCCGAGAGGCTAGTGGATCCGGCGCGCATATTCATCGTTGATTCTGAGCCGTACCTGGCGGCATGGGAAGAAGCAAAGCAAGCCCATCGCACCTTCCGGATCGACCGCATTAGGAACGCTCATATGGAAAAAGAGCAGGCGCAGCCGCACCTGAAGGACCTCGATTTTGATGCCGCTTCACCCTTTAATTTGGGCAACGCGGACACCGTGAAATTAGCAATTCACCAAGAATTCACGTGGCTGGCCGAATACTACGATATGCGGCTGGGCGAAGACCTGGGAAATGGGGAAATAGCTGCAACGATGCCTATGGGATCAGTAGATTGGCTTATTCGCTTTGCCTTGGGTCAAGCTGATAGGTTGCGGGTAGTGGCTCCTCAATCCGTGGTTAAGCTCATTGCGGAACGAGGAAACACCGCTTTGAGCGGCTATACTCAATAGCCAGTTACTTGCCCGTTAACTGCGCCCGCCCGCTGGAAGATTTTCCGGAAGTACCGCTGCCCGGCATGCTGGCGCACTAGTTGAAAGAGGTTTCTCCATGAGCCTAGGACCTATGGAAATCGGCCTAATCGTTCTCGTTATCGTCTTGCTATTCGGTGCAAAGAAGTTGCCGGATCTGGCACGTTCCATGGGCCGTTCCATGCGTATCTTCAAATCTGAGGTTAATGAGATGCAGTCCGAGGATACCCAGCGTTCCCAGGCGCAGGCACAGCTGAACCAGAAGCAGCAGTCCGATGAGGAATTCTGGAACCGACCAGACATGCAGCCGGGCCAGCAGAACCACACCAACCCTCAGCAGTAAACGCCCCCAGCCCGTCGTTGCGCGAACACCTCTACAGCGCGCGGATATGCCCTCGCAATCCGCGTAGCAGGGAAGTGTTCGCTTCTTTGCGTTGAAAGAGCCACACTGATGTCGCCACAGTCACAGCCTGTTTCTGCCCCGAAGGCAAGCAAGAACGTGAAGGGGAAGCTGCGGTTTTCCCGTAAGCCGAAGAACCCTACCGGGGAAATGACCTTGGTGGAGCACCTGCAGGAGCTGCGCCGCCGCGTCATCATCGCCGTTTTAGCGGTGGTCGTCGGCGCCATCATTGGCTTTATCTGGTACCAACGCGCACCGTTCGGTATCTCCCCGCTGGGTGAGATCCTCCGCGAGCCCTATTGTGCGCTGCCAGCAGACAAGCGCGCCTCTTTCAGTGCGGATGGCGAATGCCGTCTTTTGGCCACCAGCCCTTTTGAAATGCTCCTGCTGCGCTTGAAGGTAGGCGCTCTGGCGGGCACCGTATTGTCCTCGCCGGTGTGGCTATATCAGATTTGGGCCTTCGTAGTCCCTGGCCTCCATAAAAATGAGCGTCGCTACACCTTGAGTTTCGTCTCTGCCGCAGTGGGACTATTCGTTGCTGGCGCCGTGCTCGCGTATTTCATCCTGTCCGTTGGGCTGGAATTCCTCATGGGCATCGGTGAAGAGTACCAAACAGCAGCGCTGACAGGTGAACGCTATTTCTACTTCCTTTTGGCATTGCTGCTGATATTCGGCATCAGCTTTGAAATTCCCCTGCTCATTGTGTCGCTCAATCTTATTGGCGTGCTGGAATATGAGCATGTCAAGGACAAGCGGCGGATCATTATTGTCGTCGTGATGATTTTCGCCGCCTTTGTTACCCCGGGCCAGGATCCCTTCTCAATGGTGGTTTTGGCTGGATCGCTCATCCTTCTCATCGAGATTGCATTCCAGTTCTGCCGCATCCACGATAAGCGCATGCAACGCCAGCGCCCCGAGTGGATGGACCTTGACGACGAGGCTGCTTCACCGCTTGGTGCCGGTCCAGACGCTGTTGGAGGGCCTACTCCCGTCGCGGCGCCAACCCAGGTACACCCTTCGCCCGCTCCTTCTCAGCCGGTTTCTCAACCAGTCCAGCAGGCACAGCGACAGCAGCCGCAGACGTGGACCACCGGCGGCACCGGGACTTCGTCGAACAGCGGCGGCTTTTTCGACGATGTCCTCTAGGCACGGGTAGCCTGGGGAGTCATGACTGAAACTCATCTGGATTATTTTTCTGCAGCCCTGCCATACCCCTTGGATGAGTTCCAGGTTAAGGGATGCCAAGCCGTGGAAGACGGGCACGGTGTGCTGGTGTGCGCGCCGACCGGCGCCGGCAAAACCATTGTGGGCGAGTTCGCAGTATCGCTGGCATTAAGCCGAGGTACCAAGTGCTTTTATACAACTCCCATTAAGGCGTTGAGCAACCAGAAGTATCACGACTTGGTGGAAGAGCACGGTGAGGAAGCCGTCGGCTTGCTCACCGGTGATGTATCGATCAACTCCGATGCAGAGATCGTCGTTATGACCACCGAGGTGCTGCGCAATATGATCTACGCAGAATCCGCAGCACTAGATCGCCTTACCCATGTGGTCATGGATGAAATCCACTTTTTGGCTGATGCTTCGCGCGGCGCAGTGTGGGAAGAGGTAATCCTCAACCTGGCAGACCATGTCTCCATCATTGGTCTATCTGCCACAGTGTCCAATTCGGAAGAATTCGGCGATTGGCTTTCCACTGTGCGTGGCGATACCAACGTCATCGTTTCCGAACACCGCCCAGTTCCGCTCGACCAGTGGATGATGCTGGGACGTAAGATTTATCCGCTTTTCGAGCCCGAATCCGGCGGACAAGTCAACGCCGAGCTAGAGCGTAGAATCCAGCGCCTTGAGGCCGGCGATACCGATGACGGTCGCGCAGACTATAAGTCCGGCAAGGGCTTTCGCGCCCGCGCCCGCCACAAGGGCGGCGGTCGTAGTGAATTCCGTGGAAGGGGAAGGGGACGCTTCGGTGCTTCTCGCCAGCAGGATCGCTATCGCCCCTTGGGCCGTCCGGAGGTACTGAAAGTACTCCAGTCCCAAGACATGCTGCCGGCCATTACCTTCATTTTCTCCCGCGCTGGCTGCGATGGCGCGCTCTATCAGTGTCTGCGCAGCCGCATGGTGCTTACCTCCCAAGAAGAAGCGCAGCAGATCAAAGAAATCGTCGATGCTGGTGTAGAAGGTATCCCCGAAGAAGATCTACAGGTCCTAGACTTCAAGCGCTGGCGCGAAGCCCTTTCCCGGGGCTTCGCGGCACACCATGCAGGTATGCTGCCGGCCTTCCGGCACATCGTGGAAGACCTCTTCGTACGCGGCCTCGTCCGCGCCGTCTTCGCTACCGAAACCTTGGCTCTCGGCATCAATATGCCGGCGCGCACCGTGGTGCTAGAAAAACTCATCAAATTCAATGGTGAGGCCCACGTTGATCTCACCCCCGGCCAGTACACGCAGCTAACTGGCCGCGCGGGGCGTCGCGGCATCGATACCTTGGGCAATGCAGTCGTGCAATGGGCCCCCGCCATGGATCCGCGTCAAGTAGCCGGCCTTGCTTCCACCCGCACTTACCCTCTCATTTCTACCTTCGCTCCAGGCTACAATATGGCAATCAACTTGCTGGGCATGCTTGGGTTCGAAGACTCTCTTCGGTTGTTAGAGAAGTCTTTTGCCCAGTTCCAAGCGGATGGCTCGGTGGTGGAAGAAACCCGTGAAATTGAGCGCGCGGAACATCGAGTACGCGAGCTGCGCAGCCAGCTGGATGATGCCGTGGCGTCGCTAGCACCTCCTGCCAAAGACGGGGAAGATCCCGCCGAGGTACTGATGGACTACGTCCGCCTGCGCCGCGAACTCAGCGCTGAAGAAAAGCAGTCCAAAATCGATAGCGCTAACCAACGCAACCAAGAGGTTATTGCGGTTCTGGGGCGTCTGCAGCTAGGTGATGTTATCGCCATGCCCGGCAAGAAGCGCCCTATTCTCGCTGCGGTTGTCACGCCCGCTAACCAGACCGCGGATCCCCGCCCGTGGATTACCACGGAATCTGGGTGGTCTGGTCGGATCGACGCCGCCGGGATCAATAATCCTCCCATTCAGGTGGGGCGCATTAAAGTGCCGAAGCCGGTACGCAAGAACCCACGGCGCAATACCCGTTACGTGCAGGATGTCTTGCGCCGTGAGCACTTCGATCGCCCCAAGCGGATGAAGTCGCAGCCCCGTACTCGGCCCAATAAGCGGGTAGGGCAGTTGCGCGATCAGCTACGCGCTCATCCCGCGCACGAGTGGCCGGCTACTGATCGCGAGCAGCTGGCGGGCTTGGCACAAAAGCTCGCACGGCGCCAGCGTGACCGAGACAAGCTCCAGTCCAAGGTAAATAAGGCTACAGATACTTTGGGCCGCACCTTCGAGCGCATCGTTGACCTTCTGGCAGAAATGGACTATGTCGAGTTCACCGGGGTAGGTTCCGAACGCACGCCCGTAATTACTGAGGAAGGCGAGCGTCTAGCCAAGATTCACAGCGAATCCGATCTGCTCGTGGCACAGTGCTTGAAGCGCGGGATTTGGGATGAGCTGGATCCTGCCGAGCTTGCCGGCGTTGCTTCTTTGTGCTGTTTCGAAAACCGCAAGGCTACCAGTGGGCAGCCAGAAGCAGCTACCGAGCGCATGGCCGATGCCATGAATGGCACGTGGCGCGTTTATACCGAACTCACCGCCGATGAGCAGCGCCACCGTCTGCCGCCTACCCGTGAGCCGGAGGCTGGTTTCGCCCTGGCCGTCCACCAATGGGCAGCCGGTGCCCCCTTGGGCTATTGCATGGCTGCCGCTAATGAAGCCGGCGCCGAACTTACCCCCGGTGATTTTGTCCGCTGGTGCCGGCAGGTCATTGACCTCCTGCAGCAGGTGGCGAAGACCGGTTATGACGGCGAGATTCAGCGCAATGCCCGTCGGGCTATCGATGCCATTCAGCGCGGTGTGGTAGCCATCGGCGCCTAGAGGCCGCGGCTTGGGCGAGTAGACTCTGGGACATGACTGTTACTCAGACTTTTTCCGCTGATGTCTACGCCCAGCGCCTGCAGGCCGCCCAACAGGCCGCTAAGGACAAGGACATCGATCTACTCCTCATCGGTACGGGTCCAGACTTTGCCTATCTCACTGGCTCCTGGGTTTCCTCGCACGAGCGCCTTACCGTTTTGGTCGTGCCGCAGCAAGGCAATGCGTGGATCGCAGCGCCTAATACCGATATCACCGATATCAAGGCGGCTCCAGTAGGAGAGCTGGATGTAGAGCTAAGGAGTTGGAACGACGGCGATAATCCCTATGAGCTAGCACTAGATGGTGCAGGCGCTGCTCTAAACAATGTGGCCCTGGGGCAGTCGCTGACTGCAGACCACGTCCTGCGTTTTCAGGATCTAATCCCACAAGCCAATTATCAGTTGGCTACCTACGCGCTGGCGGAGCTTTTTACCCGCAAGGATGAAGCTGAGATTGCTGAGCTGCGCAAGGCTGGCCAGGCCATCGATGCGGTCCACGCACAGGTACCAAAACTCCTCCAGCCGGGCCGCACCGAGGCGGAGGTGGCTCAGGAATTGGAAGAGCTCATCTTGCAAGAGCACACCGTTATCGATTTCGTGATTGTCGGCTCGGGCCCGAACGGCGCCAACCCGCACCATAGTTTCTCGGACCGTGTGTTAGCGGAGGGCGAGCCAGTCGTCGTCGATATCGGCGGCACTCTGCCTTCCGGTTACCACTCCGATTGCACCCGCACCTACGTGGTCGGCGGGGACGTTTCCAAGGCACCGCAGGACTTTCAGGATGCTTATGCCGTGCTTGCCGACGCCCAAGCAGCCGCCCGCGCTGCAGCCCACCCCGGTAGCATCGCCGCAGAGATCGATGCCATTACCCGCAAGGCAATCGCTGCAGCCGGCTGGGGCGACAACTTTGTCCACCGCACTGGCCATGGCATCGGCCTATCCACTCACGAAGAGCCGTTCATTATGGAAGGCAATGACCTCACATTGGAAGAAGGCATGGCCTTTTCCATTGAGCCGGGCATCTACGTGGAAGGCAAGTGGGGCATGCGTTTGGAGGATATCGTGGTGCTTACTAGCGATGGCTACGAGTCCCTTAACCTAGCTCCGCGTGAAGTCCGTTAAATGGCTGGCGTACTAATCCTCGGTGGCCGCAGTGATATCGGCGGCGAAATAGCTCGGCGGGTGGCTCCCGGTAAGGACATCGTGCTCGCTGCTCGTGGCACCCATGGAATGGACGGTAGAGAACAGCAGTTGCGGGCGGCGGGCGCGCGCAGCGTGCACTTGCTTGATTTCGACGCCGCAGATTTTCCGTCCCATGCTGGCGTTGTCGATCGCGCGATAGAGCTAGCAGGACCTCTGGAGATTGCGGTTGTAGCCTTTGGCATCCTGGGTGACCAGGAGCGAGCGGAACGCGATGCTTCCCACGCGGTCGACATCGCCAAAATTGATTACGCGGCGCAGATTTCCCTGCTCACCTTGGTTTCTGAGCGCATGCAGCGCGGTCACATCATCGCGTTTTCTTCGATCGCAGGGTGGAGGGCCCGTCGAGCGAATTACGTCTACGGTTCTACCAAGGCTGGTCTTGACGCCTTCTGTCAAGGTTTGGCCGACAAGCTGCACGGCAGTCGGCTAGGACTCATTACCGCACGCCCCGGCTTCGTGATTGGCAGCATGACAGAAGGAATGAAACCGGCGCCGCTTTCGGTGCGTCCAGAGGATGTGGCCGAGGCCGTGGTCAGCTGCATAGACCACGATGCACGGCGCGGGAGACCGCGTTCGCGCACCATCTGGATCCCCAGAGCTCTACAGGGCCTAGCGTGGATCATGCGCCTCGTGCCGCGCCCAATCTGGCGGCACATGCCACGCTAGAGTCTGCGATCCTGCTAGTGTGCGCGGAGCAGTGGGGAGTTGATGTCGAAGATGAATCCACGCGGGGCGAGTACGCGCAGAACCACCTCGGCATCGCCCTCAGCGATATTGTGAAAGACTAATCCGCCCCAAGGGGTGACGGTGATGTCTACTTCCAGCTGCCCAATGAGCTGTGCAAACTCGGCTGGAATTGCGCCTTTATGAACGCCTGCGCCCAGATCAACGATGCCCGCAGGCAGATGCTCATCCAGCCAGCCAATGGGGCCGGGTTCTGCCAGGGCGGAGCTTGTGTGTTCCTCGGCCTCCGCGCACTGGAGTGCTTCCTCATAATGACGGGCGGCGGCGTGTGGGGTAAGTGGGGCAGTAGGGGTGTCGACAAGCGGGGAGCGCCCAAGGTACAAAGAACCATCCTTGTCGATGTTTAAGCTCACACCAGCGGCACCCGCGGGCAAGTTATCCTCTTCCGCGATGACTGCAAGACCTGGCCCACCTTCTACCGCACCCAGTTCAGCCGCAATGTCTTGGGCCGCCTGCTTGGCCGCTGCCGATAGGGGTGAGGCCAGCACCGGCACCGTGGCGGCATGTAGATGCAGGCCCTGGAGCCGCCGCTTAAGCGCCTCCGCATCCGTAATTCCGCGCAGCTCGATGGCAGAAAACCGGTCGATGTACACAAATCCATCCGCGCAAGCACTGGCGCATTCTGCCAAAGTTGCCCAATCTGGGGCGTGGGTGCTGCCGCCGGCAACGTGGATGCGGGTGCACGTGCCGTACTGAGGGTCGTCGAAAAGCGCAGGAGTAAACATGCGCACCAGTTTAACCTGCCGCGGCTGCAGCATAGTTCACGAGTGTTGCCAGCGCATTTTCAGTCTGCCTCGTTAAACTGAGGCCATGCCGTTTTTCTATTTTGCTCTCTACATGGTCGCAGAAACCCTGACTTTCTGGGCCGTATCCACATGGATCGGTGTTGGTTGGGCGCTAATCGCGCTCTTTGTCACCATGTTTTTCGGAATGTCCATCGCCGGCATTGAAGTCCGGCGCTTGATGGGAAAGCAGGTCGAGCGCACAGGAGACGGCACTTACGTTGTCCGCGGCGGCAATATGGGCAAGACTGCCAGCAACGTAGGTCTTACCTTGGTAGGCGGCATGTTGCTCTCCTTGCCTGGCTTCCTAACCACGATTCTCGGCGCCCTACTTATTTTCTCGCCCACCCGTGCAATCATCCGCACAGTTATGGCAGCGTCTTTGTACCGCAAGATCGAGAATATGGGTGTCAAGATCTACGAGGCAACCCCGATGGCGCAGCAGCATGACACGTATGGCGATTTTGGCTCCTTCGGCCGCGGACAAGCCGCACACAGCGGGCACCCGAGTACTCAGGACGCTGGCCCACATGAGGTCTTGGATGAGGAAGAGATTCGCCGGTGGACTGAAAACCTAGATCCGGATGACTTTGGCCCTGCCGGTGGCGAGACTAAGGGCGGCAAGAGCTAGTGTTGCCTATCTTTGCCCGCCTTTTAGTGGCGGGCCTTTCTGGTCTGCTTACTTATGCCGCCCTTGAGCCCCGCGGCTGGTGGTGGGCCGCAGTCGCAGGCATGGGCTTGCTCTATGTGAGTTTGATGCCTTGGGGAACTAGGCACGTCTCCGCCCGTCTGGGCGCACTACTCGCGGTAGCGCATTCACTCGTGCTCTATCTTCTCACCTTGCCCTGGATCGGTGAATTGGTGGGAAGCGGGCCGTATATTGCGTTGGCAGTATGGCTTGCGGTTTACGCCATCCTATTGGGCTTTGGCGGCGCCGCGGTGGCACGGTGGAAGTACGGCTTTATTGATTTCCCGTTCGTCTACCTCGCGGTGGAGGTGCTGCGTTCTTCTCTACCTTTCGGTGGTTTTTCCTGGGTCAAACTGGCTTGGGGGCAAATCGACGGGCCGCTAGCCAAGCTAGCGCCGTGGGGTGGCACCTCGCTTATCACCGTCGCCACAGTACTGTGTGGCTGCGGAATCGCCGCCCTGTTGTTTCACCGCAGCTGGACGGTCAAGGGTATCGCCCTTGCAGCAGCTATCCTGCCCCTAATAACGGCGACGGTGGCAGGATTGGGCATCAACCGAGACGACGCTACTATTGGCGAAGCAAAGGTTGCGGCAATCCAAGGAAACGTGCCTCGCATGGGCCTAGATTTTGCTGGGCAACGCCAAGCGGTTCTCAATAATCATGTGGCTGAAACGAAGAAGCTGGCCGCGCGCGACAAGGACATCGACCTTGTCATCTGGCCTGAAAACTCATCCGATATCAATCCTTTCCATGACGGTAGGGCAGCCGCGGCAATCAGTGGTGCCGTTGATGCGATTGATGCCCCCGTTCTGGTTGGCACCGCTACGCGCGATGACGTGGGCGCCCGCAATACCATGCAGGTCTTTGCCCCTGGCCACGCGGTAGGGGACCACCACTATAAGAAGTACCTGCAGCCTTTCGGTGAGACCATGCCCATGCGGGATTTCTTTGCCAAATTTTCTGACTACGTGGATCTTGCCGGGGACTTCAAACCCGGCGATGGTCCAGGTGTGGTTTCCATGGCGGGCGTGCCGGTAGGCGTGGCAACGTGTTACGAAGTCTCCTTCGACAACGCCTTTAGAGAATCGGTCAAAAATGGCGCACAATTGCTGACTACGCCAACCAATAACGCCACCTTTGGCTACTCGGATATGACTTACCAGCAATTGGCCATGAGCCGGCTGCGTGCGATGGAGACAGACCGTGCCGTGGTGGTGGCGGCAACCTCTGGAGTATCTGCCATTGTTCACCCCGATGGCCGCGTCAGCCAGTCCACGGAAATTTTTACGCCGGCCGCTCTCGTGGAGCAGTTGCCTTTGCGTAGCGGCGAGACCTTTTCCGTTAGGTTTGGTTCGCCCCTGCAATGGCTCATGGTTATTATTGGAACAGTCTGCGCACTGGTAGCTTTGCGCACAAACCGCCTGCGACGCACCCCGCGCCGCTCCGGCACAGATACATACGTAGGAGCATAAACACTGTGAGCACGCTTGAAGCCTCGACCTTGGTCATCATCCCGACCTACAACGAGATCGAAAACCTACCTCTCATTACTGGACGCGTCCGCGCGGCGGTCCCAGAGGTGCATATCCTCATCGTGGACGATAACTCGCCCGATGGCACCGGCGACAAGGCCGATGAGTTCGCAGCGCAGGATGACCATATCCACGTTCTCCACCGCGAAGGCAAGGGTGGCCTGCTAGGCGCCTATATCGCTGGCTTTGAGTGGGGCTTGGAGCGTGATTACCAGGTACTGTGCGAGATGGATGCAGATGGCTCCCACGCGCCGGAGCAGCTGCACTTGCTGCTCGAAGAGGTAGACAAGGGTGCGGACCTAGTTATCGGCTCCCGCTATATTCCGGGCGGCGAGACCGTCAACTGGCCGGCTTCTCGCGAGTACCTTTCCCGTTTGGGCAATATCTACATTTCCGTGGCGCTGGGCGCTGGTCTGTCCGATATGACCGCCGGTTATCGTGCCTTCCGCCGCGAGCTCCTCGAATCCATTGATTTCGACGAGCTATCCAAGGCGGGCTATATCTTCCAGGTGGATCTGGCTTTCCGCGCGGTTAAGGCCGGCTTCGATGTCCGCGAGGTTCCTATTACCTTCACCGAGCGCGAATACGGCGAGTCCAAGCTTGATGGTTCCTTCGTGAAAGATTCCCTGCTGGAGGTAACCAAGTGGGGCGTTGCCCACCGCACGGAGCAGCTGCAGGATTTCGGCGGCGCCGTATCCAAGCTGGTCAATCGTGAGGTCAAGGATGGCTCCATTCACGATCTAGGCGTGCAGGCCCGCAAGGGCGCCGGCTGGGCATCTGACTTCGCCGGGGAAATTGCTCACCTAGCAAAGCACCAGATTGCACAGTTGAAGAAGTAGCCCATGCTTCAACGCTAAAGGCCCGTACCGTCCCTTAGTAAAACTAAGGAGGTACGGGCCTTTGTCTGCGGCAGAACCTTATGAGTTCTTTTGCTGCTGTTCCTGCTGCTCCTTTAGCAGGCGGGCTGCGGAACGGCGACGGGAGCGCAGGTGGTTAATGCGCTCTTCTAGGAGCTCGTCCAGCTCCTCAATGGAGCGGCGCTCACGCAGCATATCCCAGTGGGTACGTGGCGGCTTAGCCGGCTTAGACTCAACGCCTTCACCTTCTACAAGGTGGCCTAGCTTGCCGTTTTTGCACATCCATTCCTCAGGGATTTCAGCATCATCCGCAAAAGGCACCTCATAAATCTCGCCGTCTTCGGTGCGGTACTTCACCATTTGGCGCGGTGCGAGGTCGTGGTCGCGGTCGGTTTCGTAGCTGACTGCGCCCATACGGCTGCCACGGAGTACGCGATCTGCCATGCAACATCATCCTTTTCAAAGAGATCCCTGATTGAGTGCGAAGCAAAACTTCGCCTAAGAGCTACTAATTATAACGAACACCCTCGCGCCTTTGTTCCCAGCCCGCCCAAAATGGACTAAAGTGTATCGGGTGATCCGTACAGCTAGTCGTGAACGCAACGTCGGTTCCTGCCAGTGGTGTGGGAAGGACATTGATCAAGGCGGTAGAGGGCGGCCACGGAAGTTTTGCAGCGCCTCGTGCAAACAGCGGGCGTATGAGCAAAGAAATAATGTTAGTGGCACGGGTATTCCCGCTAACGCTGTGATCCTTACTCCGGAGAAGGCAGAAAGTTTGCGCGACGGACTTTTTGAACTACGTTGTTCCGCAGAAGATATCAATACCGCCGCGGAGGAAGGTGCTAGTGCGCAGGAGCTTGCCGGTTTGTGCGAAGAGCTTGTAGCCCTGGCCCGACGCCTAGAAGGACTTCGATAGAAGATGAAAAAGCTTTTTTATAACCGCAAGCTCGTCATTACCATCTTTGTGGTGCTCATTGTATTGCTCACCGCCGTGGCCATTGGCCCTATGGTGTATTCGCTTCTCAAGGGCGCCGGTGTAAAAACAGAGCCTATTTCCGCCGATGGAGCTAAGGCTGCGTCTACGGAACTAGATGGATCCTGGCAGGTTGCCAAGGGGCGTGCTGATAATCATACCTCGGTTGGTTTTACCTTCAATGAGATCCTACCTGCAGAAAAGACCACTACATCTGGTTCGACTACTGAGGTAACCGGTCAAGCAGAAATTTCTGATTCCACCCTCAAAACCGCGACGGTCACCGTGGATATGGATGAGTTGTCTACGGATAAAAAGGTCCGCGACCAAAATATGAAGTCCAAACTCTTTGAGACGCAACTTTTCCCAGAGTCTTCCTTTAAGCTCACCAAACCCGCTTCGCTTGCCGACGTCCCAGATGACGGCACCATTGGCACGGTAAAGCTCACCGGTGACTTGACCATCAAGGATGAGACACACGAGGTTTCCCAAGACTTTGACGTTCTCCGCGACGGGGATAACATCGTCATCGGCGGCACCGTTCCAGTTAATCGCCTTGATTATGGCGTAGAAACCCCGGAAATGTTGGCCGCAAAGGTTGAGGAAAAGGGCGAGGTCAATCTTCGCATTTCCTTCAAGAAGGACTAATAAGGACGAGCCTATGAACACCCGCCAAATGATCCCGTTTATGTGGCTGCGCCTTCTTATAGTCATCGGCTTTACCATTTTCGTAGCCGTTCAACACATGTGGGTCATCGTAGCGATTTCTGCCTGCTTGGCGCTTTTGACTATATGGCAGCTGTGGAGTGCTTACCGTAATCGTTAAATAAGACATCCAAAGCGAGCGGTAGTTGCCCCGAATATCGTCAATGTGACGTTATATGGTGGTGTGGTTGCATACTCCAGTGGGGGTGCATTTTTGCCAAAATCCACCCGTCTGACCACCCATCGGGAGCCACACGCCATAGATGGCTGGCGCCCGTGGCACGGAGGGGCTCAATAGTGCTTAATAGTTAAGGCGCCTGGCGTCGCAGAGGCAGACTGCATACCGGCGGCCCTCAATAGGATTAGTCAGCTAGCTTGGCGGACCAGTGGCCACTGGAGTGTATCGCGGCAACTGCGCGACATCGCAAAGCAGAGCTTCACAGCAGAAGGCGGAGCGAAGATAATCGCCGCAATAAAAGGAGCAAGCGGGGATTCTGATAAGACCGACCAGAAGGCTCGAGGTATGCCAAGGTATAAATGAGGAACTGCCTAACCATGGATAAATGTCCGATAATGTACATTATGTCATTTAAACTAGGGGTGGCATTCCCCCCTTTTAGTTCCTGACTCCATACATTGATACCTGGACCCCGCCTCTATTGTTCGCTCCTGACAACACGCGCCCGAATGAAGCTTTCCAAATATGACATTCCTTCACGAAGATTGGTCTCTCGTCATTACTCTTGCCGCGGGCGACTTCTTTCTCGGCTTGGTCTCTCGTAGCCCATGCGGCCTTAAGCTCTGGATCGAATTCTGCGCTCGACGGATCCGATCCCTGCGCGTGTCCACCTCTAAATACGATGTAAACCACTTCCGGATGGTGTTCTTCATCCAGTGGACCGTTCCACCCACGCAGGCATGTCTCTTCAGTCCAACAGGTCACCCCTGAGCGGTCTACGCATTGCCCCATGGCTTCTTCTTGGGCGCGCGTCAGCGCAACCCCTGCAAAGGACTCATCAAGTGAATCGTCTTTCCGCGCAAATAATACGAAGATCCGCGCGGTGCTTTTCTTTTGCTTCTTCGTATCCATGCCCCACATCTTCTCACCCGGCTATCGGTTAGTTTTCAACTAAAATGCACACTAGCGCATATAAAGGCCAAGCAGGTCTCTATCAGGGGCGATTCCAAGTCGGCGAACGGACCTGATCACTACTGGGTGCGTAAAATCGGCATTATGACGATTCAGCATGTAGTAGATAAGCCTTCCCGCGCAGCCCTCTTTCTAGTTCTCGAAATCAAGGACGGCTGCGAGCAAGCCACCCGCGACATGCTGACGGGGTTCGCCGGACTCTTCAAGTCCGTGAACTTCCGCTATAACGAAGGCGAGCTTTATACCGTAGTTGGCATTGGCGCCTCCATGTGGCCGCGTTTGACCAGCGCACCCCTTCCTAATCGGCTAAAGGAATTCGAGGCAATTGACGCAGCGCACAAGGCCCCAGCAACGCCAGGCGATATTCTGTTCCACTTCCGCGCTAATAGCTACGATCTCTGCCACGAAATGGCCCGGCAGGTTTTAGACCAACTGGGTGATGCTGCAACGGTCATCGATGAGACCCACGGGTTTAAATACCTTGACCAGCGCGACCTGCTTGGCTTTGTAGACGGCACCGCCAATCCCCTCGCCGAGGAAGCTTTGGATACCGTGCTGCTTGACGACGCCGCCGATTACCCCCGTGGCTCCTATGTCACCGTACAAAAATACATCCACGACCTCGACAAGTGGAACGAGCTGAGCACCGAAGAGCAAGAAAAGGTCATTGGTCGCACCAAGGCTGACGATATCGAGCTCGACGATGATATCAAGCCTTCCAATTCTCACGTTGCTCTCAACGACCTTGAGGAAGATATCTACCGCGAGAATATGGTCTTTGGTTCTTTTGCTGCTGGTGAGATGGGTACTTACTTCATCGGCTATGCAAAGGATCCAGAAAACGTCATGGAACGTCTGCGCAATATGTTCATCGGCAAGCCAGAGGGAAATTACGACCGCATTCTAGACTTCTCCACCGCTCTTACTGGCACCAACTTCTTTGTGCCCAGCGCGGACCTGATGAAAAACTTCGACGAGCTACCGCCCGCCTAGCGGCGTCCCCCACGGTTGCGGTGGACCAATCCAAATTGCACCGCATCAATCATTCCGAGCGTCATTAAGGCCTCGCGGAGGGCAAATTGGAAGTTCCACAGGCGGCGGAATACTGGGTCGAACCCAGCCGCCGCGGCCTCCCGCAGGTGCCCATCAAAAAAGGATCGTTGCTGACGCAAAGATTCTAGGTAGTGCGTCCCCACGTGTGTTTCCGATACGATGCGCAGGTTCGAGTTCTTATCGACGAGCTGGTGCAGCTCCGCAGTAAGCGGATAGTCCAGTGCAGGCCACACATATGCCCGCAAGGCCTGAATCGAGGCCTTTCCGGCGTCGGTCATTGCTTCGGTCGCCACAAGGGACTGAATTCCTGCCCGGCCATTAGGGGTTAAGAACCGGTCGACTGCGCGAATATACTCTTTGCGCTCCTGTGGGCTAAGCTGTTCTATCTTTTCCACGGTGACGATTGCGTCATAGTGTCCGCGCCATTGCTTGGGATTTGGGACAACCCCGGGAATGCGTTCCACATGGATGGAATCATCTGCCCCCTCGAGCACGAGCGCCTCACGCATGTGACTTATCTGCTCTACATCGCTGGTCAATACGTCTACCGTTGCGCGCCGCTTGGTTGCGCGCATGGCAGGCTGCATTCCAGCGGCTGGGTACACCAATAGGTGGGTTCCGGCGCCGGTGCGAGTGACGTCGAGAAGCCAATCAGCGGCGCGACGCTGGGCATCGCCCAAATCATCTCTGTCCACACTCGTGGGCTCGCTTAGCGTCGTGACATCCACGAAGTGGCTTTTCGGTTCCTTGCGGCCGGCCTTGGGGCTATAGCTTTCTACTGTCTCCCTAATGGTCGTCGGCACACCGCTAGAAAAGATGCCACCCACATGGCTTAAACCATCACCGGAATAGAGCCGGACCAAATCCATCGGCAACTCCCCTGGCTCCGAATTGCCGGTGTCTAGCATCTTGGCCTTGGGAAGATATCCCACCCCCAGCAACCGCCCAAGCACTTTTACCAGCTGGGAGGACGAGCTGACGGACCACTCTCCTGCCATAAAGCTTTCTGCGAACCCCAGCCATCCACTGGCGGCGATTCGTTCAAACAAGGCATCGTGTCCGACCTTGAGATCTGGTCCGCCCTCTACTTCCAAGTCGAGTTCCAATCCGGCGTCATCGCAAGCCTTGGCAAATTCAGCCTCTGCACGGCGAGCCTTTAAACCAGGCCAACGAGGTGAAGGGACTGTAGCCACATTGGGCCAGGAATCTGCATCGATGGAGCTCAAATGCTCGGGGCGGATAAAACTCATAATGCCAGGTGCGCTCCTTGGTGGGCGGAGGAAGTCACTATCGGCAATTACCTTAGTCAGCTTGGCACGCACCTCGGCTTAGGCGCTCCGCACAGGCGCAATGGTTCCTGCCGCGAAAATAATAACGATGCACGGAAGTTTATCAGTCAATGAGTATGCACGTTCTGTTAGAAGTGTTTACACTGAATGGGTGCAAAACATTAGCTTTCTTGAGGAAGGTCGCAATAAATCCATGACTGATACCGCTTATCGTCCCAATGGTGGCCGTCACCACGTTGTCGTGGTTGGCGCTGGCTTCGGTGGTCTCAACACCGTCCAGAAGCTAAAGAACGCCGATGTAGAAATCACTCTCATCGATAAGAAGAACCACCACCTGTTCCAGCCGATGCTGTACCAGGTAGCAACAGGCATGATTTCCGCCGGTGAGGTGGCCCCGTCCACCCGCCAGCTGCTGCGCGATCAGGATAATGTTCACTTCGTCAACGCCGAGGTTACCGATATCAACCTGGCTGACCAGACCGTCACTGCCGAGCAGGATGAGTTCTCCCGCACTTACGCATATGATTCCCTGGTGGTTGCAGCGGGCTCCGGTCAGTCCTATTTTGGCAACGACCATTTTGCAGAGTTCGCCCCAGGCATGAAGACCTTGGACGATGCCCTCGAGCTGCGCTCTCGCATCATCTCCGCGTTTGAGAAGGCTGAGCTTACCGATGACCCAGCGGAGCGCGAGCGCCTGCTTACCTTCATCATCGTTGGTGCTGGGCCAACCGGCGTCGAGCTGACCGGCCAGATTGCCGAACTAGCAAACCGCACCCTCAACGATGTCTATTCCAACTACGGGACCACCTCCGCCAAGATCTACTTGCTTGACGGCGCCCCACAGGTACTGCCGCCATTTGGCAAGCGCTTGGGCCGCAAGGCACAGCGCACCTTGGAAAAGGAAGGCGTACAGGTGCACCTCAACGCCATGGTGACCGATGTGACTGCGGATACCGTCACTTATAAGGACATGAAAACCGAGGAAGAGACCACCCTGACGGGCGCTACCAAGATCTGGTCCGCCGGTGTGGCCGCTTCCCCACTGGGCAAGATGGTGGCCGAGCAGGCTGGCGTCGAGGCAGACCGCGCTGGTCGTGTCTCCGTGAATGAGGACCTGACCGTGGGCGAGCACAATAACGTCTACATGGTCGGTGACATGATCTCCCTCAACCGCCTGCCTGGCCTCGCACAGGTTGCTATCCAGGGTGGCGCGCACGTCGCTAAGCTCATTCAGGCAAAGGTGGACGAGGAGTCTACCGCCAATGAG
Organism: Corynebacterium nasorum; assembly: GCF_032821635.1. Taxonomy (NCBI): domain Bacteria; kingdom Bacillati; phylum Actinomycetota; class Actinomycetes; order Mycobacteriales; family Corynebacteriaceae; genus Corynebacterium; species Corynebacterium nasorum. The sequence continues at coordinate 60,696 of NZ_JAVBIE010000009.1, forward strand.
AAGGAAGCCTTTGATTACTTTGACAAGGGCTCCATGGCAATCGTCAAGCGCTTCAACGCCGTCGTCAAGCTGGGCAAGACCGAGTTCGGTGGCTTCGCTGGCTGGGTAGCTTGGCTGGGCCTGCACCTGACTTATGTGATTGGCCTGCGCAGCCGCCTGGCAGTGCTGGTGAACTGGGCAACCAATATTCTTTCCCGTGACCGCGGCAACCTAGAAATCACCACTCAGCAGCGCATCGCGCGCAACATCATTAACAAGAACGAGAAGTAATTACTCCTCGATCGCATCGCCGCTCTCCTGCCTCAATGCAGGGCAAGGGCGGCGATTTTCTATTTTCCTGTCGTTACTCATTGATAGCGATAGCACCACCCCAACTGGGCACTGGAGCGCCGATTTTCGCACATAGTTTCCGTGACCTTTGTTAGGCTGAGAAACGCAACATGGGGTGCCGCACACAGTGCGGCTGAGAAATACCCATCGAACCTGCACTCAGTTAGAACTAGCGAAGGGATAGTTGTGGGATATAGTTTTCTCCGCGCGCACGATGCCGTGCGCGAGTCCACACCACTTATTCAATGTTTGACCAATAAGGTCGTTTCCAACGTCACCGCCAACGCCCTCTTGGCCGTTGGCGCCAGCCCGGCGATGGTTGATACTCCGGAGGAATCCCGCGAGTTTGCACAGGTAGCCGGCGGTGTTCTCATCAACTGTGGCACGCCTAGCTCCGAACAATACGGCGGCATGCGCGAGGCCATCGCGGGTGCGAATGCCGCACAGACCCCCTGGGTACTCGATCCGGTAGGTGCCGGCGGTCTCTCCAACCGCACTAAGTTCATGCACGACGTGCTGCCCCTTGGCCCAGGGGCAATCCGCGGCAATGCTTCAGAAATCATTGCGCTCGCAGGTACCGGACAGGGCGGCCGCGGTGTCGAATCTACTGATGAAGTGGAAGCCGCGTTAGATTCCGCACTAGCGCTTTCCCGGGACACTGGCGCTGTAGTAGCCATTTCCGGCCCACGCGATCTTATCGTCCACGCCGGTGAAACCACGCGCGCTGCCTATCTGCACTCCGGTCATCCGATGCTCCAAAACGTCATTGGTACTGGTTGTTCACTCGGTGCTATCTGCGCAGCATATTTGGCGGCGTGGGAGGATCCTTTCGAAGCAATCATCGCGGCCCACGCACACGTGGGAGCCGCAGGCAGCGTGGCAGCTGAAAAGCACCACGCGCCAGGCTCCTTTGCCGTTGCTTGGCTGGACGCGCTCTACGATGTCCCGACGGCGGACATCGAGGGACTAATCAAGCTCACAGACGTCGAAGGGGTTTAAATGGCAATCGACTGGTCGCTTTACCTTGTCACAGATCCAGATCTGGCAGGCGGGCGAGAAAACGTGGTTCGCATCGTGAAGGAAGCTGTACGCGGTGGGGTTAGCGTCGTCCAGCTGCGGGATAAGGAAGCTAGTGATGAGCAGATTGAACACACCGCCCGCGAGCTGCTGGCCGTGCTCGGCAATGTTCCGCTTTTTATCAATGACCGCGTGGAGGTAGCAGCAAAACTCGGCTGCCATCTACACATTGGTCAAAATGACATGGCCTTTCGTGAAGCCCGAGGGATGCTGTCCGATGAGCAACTTATCGGCTTGTCCATTGGCAACCACGCCGAACTTGCTGCCATTTCGGATGACGCCCGCCCGGATGTCATCGGTATCGGCCCTGTGTATTCTACGAACACGAAGAAGAACGCCCCGGCGGGGATGGGGCCAGATGCAGCAGCAGCCCTCGCCCGCGCCGCACGGGAACGCGGCATTGATTCCGTCGCCATCGGCGGCATTAAAGACCATAACGCGCACGAGCTGGCGGGAAGCGACTTTGCCGGCATTTGCGTAGTCAGCGACATCATGGCGGCCAAGGATCCTGCAGCAGCAGCCGCCCGATTAAAGGAGGCTTTCCATGGCTAAGGGCAACTATCCCCGCGTACTGTCCATCGCGGGTACAGACCCCACGGGCGGAGCGGGCATCCAGGCTGACCTAAAGTCCATTGCCGCTGCGGGCGGATATGGCATGAATGTGGTAACAGCCTTGGTAGCCCAAAACACCCAGGGTGTCCGCAGCGTACATGTCCCGCCAGTAGAATTTCTGCAAGAGCAGCTAGACGCAGTCATTGACGATGTGGAGATAGACGCGGTAAAGATTGGCATGCTTGCAGACGCCGCCATTACCGCCAAGGTCGCAGATTTCCTACGTCGCCTGCCGGAGGATGTTCCCGTGGTCTTGGATCCGGTCATGGTGGCTACCAGCGGGGATAGGCTGCTGGAGCAGGAAGCCGAACAGGCCGTGCGAGATCTGTGTTCCCGGGTGGATATCATCACCCCAAACTTGAAAGAATTGGCTGTTCTCACCAACACCGAGGAGGCAGGCGACCTCGAGCAGGCCATCGCCACCGCTAAACAATGGGCGAAGGAAGCTTCTACTGCAGTTGTGGTCAAGGGCGGTCACCTCGATTCCGATATCGCAGACAATGCGGTAGTGAATCCGGATGGGTCCGTTCACCGCGTCTCCTCGAGCCGGGTGGACACGAAGAATACGCACGGCACAGGTTGCTCCCTCTCCTCTGCTCTGGCTACCCGGCTTGGAGCCGGCGATAGCCACACCGCAGCGCTTACGTGGTCCACCCACTGGCTGCACGAAGCCATTGTGCACGCGGATGCGCTCCAGGTGGGCAAAGGGCACGGTCCCGTGGACCACCTGCACCGCTCGCAGCGCCTCATGCGGGCGGCCTCTACCCTGCCGCAGCCCTACCTGTCCGGCAGCTTGAAGGAACCAGAAAACGTCGAGCAGCCCCGCGTTCCTGCGGCCGGACCACACACGCAACGTCTGTGGAACCTGGCGGGAAATCACTGGGAGGCTATCAAGGCTCTGCCGTTTATTCGGGCATTGGGAACGGGCGCTTTGGATAAAGAAGCCTTTGGGTTCTATCTTGACCAAGATGCCCAGTACCTCAACGCCTACTCCAAGGCCTTGGCGCGCCTAGCCAGCCTAGCCCCTGCAGCGGCACAGCAACTGCACTGGGCCGAAGGAGCGCATGATTGCTTGGCGGTTGAGGCCGAGCTGCACCGCGGCTGGCTCCAAGAGGGCATCACTACCGCAGCTTCTAGGGTTACTAGCGCCTATACGGACTTCCTTATCCGTTCAACTCATACGGATGACTACGTGGTAGGCGCTGCGGCAGTATTGCCCTGCTACTGGCTTTATGCAGAGGTAGGCCTACACCTCGCAGATTTCGATTCCCCAGAACATCCCTATCACTCCTGGCTTTCCATGTACGGCGGTGAAGACTTCCTCAACGGAGTCCGCGCCAGCCTCGACATTGTCGAGCAGGCTCTCAGCGGGGCGGATGAGCGCACTCGTACACGGGCCGAGCGCGCCTACATCACAGCGAGCCACCATGAGGTAGATTTCTTCGACCAAGCCGATAGGCGCTTTTAGGCCAGAAGGTCCGACCCCGGACGCGAAAGGACGGCGACGAGGAAGGTGGAATGCTCCGAGAATAGCTTCATGTCCCACGAGGAGAAGGTGAAGTCGACTCGGTAGCCCACCTTCTGCGCCATATCAAGAAAGTCGGAGAACTCCCAGCCCCGGCCCTCGCCGAAGCCGGTGACCAGGCGACCACCTGGTTTGAGAGAATTAAAGATATTGCGCAAAGCGGGCTCGCGGCCTTCTTTTGCTAGAAAGCCCATCACATTGCCGGCAGACACGGCGATATCAAAGGGGCCTTCCGGCACCTCTTCCTCGCACAGGTCTCCAACGAACCAGTGGCCGTCCGGAAAGTCGTGCTCTGCGTGCTCAATAAGAATGGGATCTACGTCGACTCCCACGACGCTGTGGCCGCGGCGAAGCAATTCGCCACCGACTCGGCCAGTGCCACAGCCGGCGTCGAGGATGGTGGAGTTGCGCTCGACCATGGCATCAATAAGCCGGGCCTCGCCATTGATGTCCTTGCCTTGTGCGGCAAGCAGCTTCCATTTGCGGGCAAAATTATGGGAGTGCTCGGGATTAGCTTCGGTTACTTCTTTCCACGTGGGCATAGATTCGATTATATTACCCGCCTTCGGTGTAAGATTTACCCGCTGCATAAAATCGCCGTCGAATTTTTGCGAACTTGTCCGCACTACCGCGCAAAGGAGGCTGAAACGATGCCATCCGTACCTTCACCCTTTAGGGGCCGCAAGAAACCCGAGCCTCTAAGTAAGCCCACCTCCCTGCCGGTACCGCCGGAACGCGCGATTGAACACTGCCGCGTTTTTGTTGATGGCGAGTCGCTTCCCGGTGAATACTCCACCAGCTCTGCTTTGGAAGCTATCGAAGAATATGGCCGTGGTTTTATCTGGGTGGGCCTGCACGAGCCCTATGAGTCTCAGATGACCAAGGTAGCCTCACAGTTTGGCATCCACGAACTCATCGTGGAAGACGCAGTTATGGCTCACCAGCGTCCCAAACTCGAACGCTACGATGACCAGCTCTTCGTCGTCGCCCGCTCCGTGAACTATCGCGACCATGATGAAGTAACGGATAAGCGCCAGATCATTTCTACCGGTGAGATCCAGATGATCATGGGTTCCAACTTCATCATTACCGTGCGCCACGGGGCAAAGCTTCCCAACTTGGCCTACACGGTGGAAGATGAGCAGGATCTGGTGGAGCTTGGCCCAGTGGCTATGGCCTGGAAGATCCTGGATATGATGGTGGACCGTTACTCGGAGATCTCTCGTCTCATCAGCATTGAGGTCGATGAGCTGGAAGAAGAAATCTTTACCCCTAACCTCAAGTTTGATGTGGACCGCATTTACATGTTCAAGCGTGAGGTGCTGGAGATGAAGCATGCCATCGACCCACTTTCGGTGGCACTGAAATCCATGGTTTCTGACCACAAGGATCTGATTTCTAAGCAATTGCGCTCGTATCTGCGCGACGTCAACGACCACGAGCTCGTAGTCAAAGACCAGGTCTCCAGCTTCGATGAGCGCCTTACCTCGCTTATCGATGCCTCGGTGGCCAAGGTAACCATGCAGCAAAACTCAGATATGCGCACCATTTCTGCGGTCGTTGGCATGTGGGCTGCGCCCACCCTGGTGGCCGGTATCTACGGTATGAACTTCGACATCATGCCGGAACTGCATTGGGCTTTGGGCTACCCCATGGCGATTATCATTATGATTTTGGTCGTTGTGGGCCTGTGGGCTTGGTTCCGAAAGAACCACTGGCTCTAAAAACTGCGGTACGCTCGTATACTATGAGCGATATCACTGTCTATGGTGCCACCGGGCTTGTCGGGCAATTGGTGGCGCGCTACCTTGCCTCGATTAACGCGCCCTCTGTGACTCTGGCCGGCCGGAACCGACCGGTGCTAGCCGCGCTGCGCGATGAACTCAATCAGCACTGGGACATCGCCATCGCCGCCGCCGATGATGCCGACGCTGTGGAGCACATGGTGGAACATACCAAGGTACTAATCACCGTGATCGGACCCTACAGCCTTTATGGGGATAACGTCGTTGCCGCCTGCGCGCGCCATGGCGTAGACTATGTTGACCTGTGCGGTGAGGTTCCCTTTATTCGCCGCAGCATCGATTCCCACCATGCCGTGGCCGAATCTACAGGTGCGCGCATCGTTCATTCCTGCGGCTTCGATTCCGTCCCCTCGGATATTGGCATGCTCAATCTCTACCAGGCGGCAGGAAAGCCGTTTGCACGGGTGCAGATGGTCGTCGACAAGCTCAAAGGCGGAATCTCACCGGGCACCATAGAGTCTTCCCTGCAGGTCTCGCATGCCGCGCACGCGGATAAAGATGTGGCCCGCAACCTGCACAATCCTTACTCACTAGACCCGGATCCCAAGGCCGGGCCACGCTTAGACGGCCTTCAAAATGACTTCGAAATCAAAGAAGTCGACGGCGTGGGCTGGGTGGGTCCATTTTTCATGTCCATGTTTAATACCCGCGTGGTGCGCCGCTCCAACGCTCTGCTTGGGCGGGCGTGGGGCAAGCGCTTGTTTTATAAGGAAGCGTGGTTTGCAGGGACTGGGCTAGCCGGTCGTGCACGGGCCTATGGACTGGCACTCGCCACCAAGCTGCTTTTTGATGGCACCCAATCACGCTTGCGCCCCGTGGTGGAAAAGGTCCTGCCCACGCCTGGGCTTGAGGGCGCACATTTCCACATCAGCCACCACGGTGTGACTGAGGACGGCGAGCGCTGGCTTGCAACCGTCTCAGCGCAGGGGGACCCCGGCTACGAGGTTACCGCCATGATGCTGAGCCAGGCTGCACTCTGCCTACTCGAATCGCGCACCGACTCTGACCGCACAGGAGGCGTGCTTACCCCGGCCACCGGACTAGCTGAGCCGTATTTGGAACGGCTATCCTCCCACGGGATGTCCTTTACTGCCAAGCGGGTGAGCTAACGCAAAATCATGGTGCGCAAAGTGGTGCGGGCAATGAGCTCCCCGCCCTGGCGCATCTCAACGCTCCACAGGTGGGTGCGCCCGCCAAGCTGCACTGGTGTAGCCACAGCCTCCAGTTCCCCCTGTCCCGTAGAGCGGATAAAGTCGCTGGAATTATTCACTCCTACTGCGGGGGCGTCGGCAGCCACCACGCTCGCGATGGAGGCCACGGTTTCTGCAATGGAACAGTACAGCCCGCCATTGGCCACTCCCCAGGGCTGATGATGCTCGGGCTTAACCTGCAGTTTCGCACGCGCTTCGCGCGGGCCTATATGGGTAAATTGCAGCCCTATCAATTCCGCAAGGCCGCCATTGAGGGCATTAAGTGACGCCAATTCTTCTGCAGTGAGTACCCGCGTATGAGCGAGGTGAAGCAAGTCATTGAGTTTCTGCGTATCCGACATAGTCCACCAGCCTAGCCATTGATGCCAGCACCGCATCTCAGTGACGTAGGATGGGCAGCATGACTGATAAGAATGAACTTGCTCAAATTGGCGTCGTGGGATTGGCGGTCATGGGATCTAATTTGGCCCGTAACTTTGCCCGCAACGGCAATACCGTAGCGGTCTACAACCGCAGCCCTGAAAAGACCCATGCGCTCATTGAGGCTCACGGTGAGGAAGGCAATTTCGTGCCTTCGGAGACCATCGAGGACTTCGTGGCTTCTTTGGAGCGCCCACGCAAGGCAATCATCATGGTTAAGGCTGGCAAGGCCACCGATGCGGTCATCGATCAGCTGGCTGAGGCCATGGATGAGGGCGATGTCATTATTGATGGCGGTAACGCGCTGTTCACGGACACCATTCGCCGCGAGAAGGACGTAGCCGCCCGCGGCAAGCACTTTGTGGGTGCTGGCATCTCTGGCGGCGAGGAGGGTGCGCTCAATGGCCCGGCTATCATGCCTGGTGGCCCGAAGGAATCCTGGGAGACTCTTGGCCCGATTCTTGAGTCCATCGCCGCTAATGTTGATGGCACTCCATGCGTTACCCACATTGGTCCAGATGGCGCCGGCCACTTTGTAAAGATGGTCCACAATGGTATCGAATACGCCGATATGCAGGTCATCGGCGAGGCTTATCAGCTACTGCGTTACGGTGCAGGCATGGCGCCGGCCGAGATCGCAGAGGTATTCCGCGAATGGAACTCCGGCGACCTTGACTCCTATCTCATTGAAATTACCGCCGAGGTTTTGGCCCAAAAGGATCCGGAGACTGGTGCCCCGCTTGTCGACGTCATCGTAGACGCCGCCGGCCAAAAGGGCACCGGCCGCTGGACTGCCATCAATGGCTTGGAGCTCGGTGTTCCCATTACCGGCATCGCCGAATCGGTCTTCGCCCGCGCGCTTTCCTCCTCCACCGCGCAGCGCAGCGCTGCCCAAGAAGGCCAGCTGCCTGCCGGCACTATCAAGGAGCTGGACGTGGACAAAGCCGCGTTTATTGAAGACGTGCGCCGCGCCCTTTATGCGGCCAAGCTCATTGCTTACTCCCAAGGCTTCGATGAGATCAAGGCTGGATCCGAGGAATTCGGATGGGATGTGGACCCTCGCGACCTAGCTACTATCTGGCGTGGCGGCTGCATCATCCGGGCCAAGTTCTTGGATCGCATCCGCGCAGCCTACGACAATAATGCAGACCTTCCTGCCCTCATCCTCGATCCTTACTTCAAGGGTGAGCTGGAAGACCTCATCGATCCGTGGCGCCGAGTAGTCGTCGCTGCCACTCAGCTGGGCCTACCGGCCCCAGTCTTTGCCTCTTCCCTCTCCTATTATGACAGCCTGCGCGCCGAGCGCCTTCCCGCCGCCCTGATTCAAGGCCAGCGCGATTTCTTCGGCGCACACACCTTCAAGCGCACCGATAAGCCAGGTGCCTTCCACATCGAGTGGTCTGGCGACCGCAGCTTGACCCAAATCGACTAGATTCGTATTTCTTTGATGGGGCCCTTCGGGGCCCTTTCCCATATTTAGCAGGCGCTTCCACACGAATGCGGCGATCCGCCTTACTGCCGATAGTATGGGTAAACAATGACTACCTTTGCCGATCTCGGCTTACCCCAGCGCCTAGTGCACGTATTGCGTGACCAAGGCATCACCGAAGCATTTCCCATCCAAAGCGCCGCGATTCCCGACGTCCTCGCGGGCAAAGATGTACTCGGCCGCGGCCCTACCGGTTCCGGAAAAACCTTTACCTTCGGTTTACCCATGCTCGCGCGCCTTGCCGGAACGGGTGCTTCCAAGCCCGCTCATCCCCGTGCGCTCATTCTTGCGCCAACCCGGGAGTTGGCCACCCAGATTTACCAGCGTCTTGATGAACCTGCGGCAACGCTTGGCTTGAGAGTTCTCGCCGTGGTGGGTGGGGTAAATATCAATCACCATATCCGCTCGCTGGCACGCCCCGTCGATGTTCTCGTCGCCACCCCTGGCCGCGCCCAAGATCTCATAAACCAGGGAAAGCTGTATTTGGATGCGGTCCGCATCACCACCCTTGATGAGGCCGATCAAATGGCCGATATGGGCTTTCTACCCCAGGTACGCAAACTCCTGCGGTTGACCCCAGCAACAGGTCAGCGATTGCTGTTTTCGGCGACCCTCGACGGGGACGTCAATAAGCTGGTGGAGCAATTCCTCCACGATCCTATTGTCCACTCCACTGCTCCGGTTCAAGCTGCGGTGGACTCCATGTCCCATCATCTCTTTTTCGTCGGTGACCGTCCGGCGCGGAATGAAGTAGCCTTGCGAATTGCTGCTCGCCAGGGCAAAACCATCATGTTCATGCGTACGAAGCACGGGGTGGATAGGCAAGTCAAAAAGCTGCGCCGTGCTGGCATCAATGCTTATCCGCTACATGGAGATAAGGGGCAAGGCGCGCGCACCCGCGCCATCGAGGGCTTTAGCGATGGCAGCGTCCCCGTGCTGGTTGCCACAGATATTGCCGCGCGCGGTATCGATGTTGCGGATGTTTCCCTCGTCGTTCATATCGATCCACCCGCAGAACACAAGGCATATCTCCATCGCGCTGGGCGCACGGCACGTGGCGGCGCGGCGGGGACCGTCGTTACTTTGGTCATGGATGAACAACGCAAGGAAGTATCAGCGCTTATTAACAAAGCAGGGGTCACGGCTACTGAGCACGATATTTCTAGCCGCGATAATCCTGCAGGTGCACCTGTACTCAAGGAGGTAACGGGTGCTCGCAAACCGAATGGTCCCGCCCTTCCCCCGCCTGGGCAGGCCACGCCCCAGAACCAAGCGAAGCCCGCAAAGAAGAAATCCCCATCTCAACGCCGCCGCCCAGGTAGTAGAAACACCCGTCGCCGCGGCCGCTAAGACAAGGAGGAATGCCCTCGTGCACACTTTGAGCCCGGATGATTGGCAAGCTCAGCTGCAACAACACGAAAAGCAAGCCACCGACCGCTTAGAGCGTTTCCGCCACCCTGGCAGCTATCACCCTGTCTTCGATTTTCTCTTTGAGTACTACCCCGTCCGGCCTTCCCACTTGAAGCGTTGGCACCCGGGTGTAGGAATAGCGCTAGAAGGCACTCCCCCACACGCCGAATGGCGCGACTACCACGCCACCCCAGACGGCGTAACCGTCGATGTGGCTGGCTTTCTACAACGCCGCGGTAGCTCGGTTCGTTATATCTCGAATCTTCTTCGCCACTCTGCAAGCAACCCCGCCCACTTTGACTGCTTTGGCCTGCACGAATGGGCGATGGTTTACCACACAGACACCCCGCGCCATTCGCTTCCTTTGCGCCTAGGTGCAGAAGGCACAAACCGCGTTGTGGATGAACACTCAATTAAGTGCTCCCACTACGATGCCTTCCGTTTCTTCACTCCACCAGCTCGTCCGCTTAACCTCACCGTGCTGCACCGCGAAGACCAGCCCGCAAATGACCAAGCGGGCTGCGTACACGTCACGATGGATCTTTATAAATGGGCGTGGAAGCTAGGCCCTTTGGTTCCCGGCAAGCTATTCCTTGACTGCCTAGATTTGGCGATTGAAGCACGCATCCTAGACATGGAGGCCTCTCCTTATGACTGCCGTGATTGGGGTCTCGGGGTAGTGCCCATCGAAACCCCTGAAGGCAAAGCCGAATATGTCTCTCGGCAGCGTTCCCTGGCGCAGAAGGCCGAACCGCTGCGAGCCAGGCTTGTCGCTGTGATAGATCAGGCACTCGCCCCGCTACAATAAGCCACTAACAACGGCAGTTTGCTTGGGAGGAACACACCACATGGCACGGCATTCAAATGGGAAAAATACCTTCGCAGTAGCGGGATGGGTTATTGCAGTGGCTGTCATCGCGCTTCTGGCCATCATCGCCTTGGTGACCTTCCTCGTGCGAGGTATGGACAACGCCGATGAGAACGATGCCGCTGCTCCCGCAGCTGTTGAAAGCAGCAGCGAGGCTACAACGGAGATGACCACGAAAACGACCTCCAGTGTCCCCACTTCCGCCGCGCCTACCAGTTCTTCCTCTCCACGGAGCTCCGCCCCAGCTCCTAGTTCCGCAGCACAACCCAAACCCGATCTAACGATGGCTGCAAATACCCTACTTCTTTTGGATACTTCCTCCTCAATGGCTCCCATCTACGGTCCTGTCTCCCAGGCCTTGGGCACCACCGCGTCTGACCTAGCTGCTGACGGCGGGGCTGTGTCCTTGTGGAATTATTCTTCACCCATCTCTGAGACGGCAACGGTTGGCTACCGCCAGAACTTGGGTTTTGGGGATGGCAATGCCGTATCCGGCACCCTCGGCGGCTTTGGTACCGGCGGTGTTCCACAAACGCGCAGCGCTGTTGTAGCGGCTGTAGCTAACGCTGCCGACCAAGCTGCAGGTAGCGGCGACAAGGCGCGGGTGCTCGTGGTGACTACAGGTACCGAGCAAGACATGGATGATGCTCAATTTACGGCTGCACTTAAGGACGCTGCTTCGAAGGACGTTTCCCTCAGTGTCGTGCACGTAGGTGAAGGCAACGTGGATGCAGCTCTAAAGTCCGCAGCCGATAGTTTCACCACCGTTGACTCAGCGGAGGAAGCCAAGCTTACTGGCGCTATAACTAAGGCCGCAGGCGTTTAATATCCAACCGCCCTTTCCCTCGGCACCAAACGATTATGTTGGGTGCCTTTATTTCTATCTCCATAGAGGTACCGACAGCTAGGCACAGGTGGCACTTCAATAATCGAGCCCGTGTTAAAAGCCGGATTGAAGCGCCTTGGGCTAGGGCCCAGCGACGCGAAGAGATACAAGGTTCCGAGGGGCGCTTAACGTAGGCTGCTCGTTGTTTGGAGATCAAAAATCCACCCTATTTCCCCGTGAGCCGGGAAATAGGGTGGATTCTTATGTTCAAAGCCTAGGAGCTCTTGCGCTTGCGACGGGCAGCAAGCTCGTCGAGCCCGACGACGTTGTCCTCGGCGAAGTCTTCGATGCGTTCCGAAGGGAAAGAAGAAATGGTACCGGACAGTTCCTTCAAGATACCAGGAACTGCAATGCCAAAGACGCCCTGGCCACCGGCAAGCAAGTCAATTACCTCATCGTTAGAACGGCACTCATACACGGTGGTGCCATCTGATACGAGGGTGAGCTCTGCCAAATCATTGACACCACGATCCCGCAGGGACTCAACGGCCAAACGGATATTTTGCAGGGAAATGCCGGTATCTAGCAGGCGCTTAACAATCTTGAGTACCAATACATCCTTGAAGGAATACAGGCGCTGGGAACCAGAACCACGTGCCGTTCGAATGGACGGATTCACCAAGTTGGTGCGTGCCCAATAGTCCAGCTGGCGATAAGTAATGCCGGCAACCTGGCAGGCAATAGGCACGCGGTAGCCCACTTCCTCATCAGGTCCGACATCAAAAAGTGATTCCTGTACGTAGGTGGATTCGGACTGGGAGTCCTCGATAATGCTCACGTAATTACTCCAATGGGGTTTGTTGGAAGTTCTAAAGATCAATTAAAAGCCAAGCGCATGCACCCGTCAAGCGCTGCCTGCTCAACTTTCAAGTACAACTTTAGACTTCTAGAACCACATTGTCACCATTAGTCACACGCGTGTCATTAACTTTTTTCTTCATCATCCCCCGAAAGGAAATCCTTTTCTTCCATTCCCAAAGATCTCATCATGGCCTCGAAATCCGCATCTGCCTGCGCATTCCCTGATGCCGATGTGGAAGACTCCGCGTTTTCGCTGCCAGTTTCCGAATCATCTTGAGAAGGGGTAGAAATCTCCAAGTCGAAATATTCTTTCAGATCCGCATCACTGGCATAAACGGATACCTGCGCGAGGAGCTCCGCCTCGGCAGAAATGGGGACATTGAAAAATTCGGATACAGCTAGCGCATCGCTAACCCGAGCATCATAAGCCTCGCCGTTCGCAGCCTTAATGTCTACCATGAACGTTCCCTGGTGGTAGTTGGCAACGTCTATGGATTCCACCCCGCCTGTTGCCTCAAGGATCTCGCAGATCAGATCGTGCGAGTTGGGCCGGTTTGGCTGGTGCCCATCTAAAGCGGCGGCCAATTGCATGCCCTCAATGGGAGAAATCCACACGGGGATCAAGCGATTTTCCTCTGGCCAGCGCAACAATGCGCAGACATCATCTTCAGGACCGACTTGGTGGATTCCGTGGAACTCTAGGGTTACATCACTCATGACTACCACTCTCCCACAAAGATGGAATTGGTGGTGTATTAAGCCTGGTATTCGTCACGTAGGTCTGATTTCACCAGGGTCGCATGCAAAGACACCACGAGCGCGGTCATCTGCTGGGAGATTTCTTCCGCCTTCTGGTGTGCAGTATCAGAGTTTGAGTGTGCCACTGGAGCTGCGGCCTGGGAAATCAGGTCAGCCTGCCGGCGCGCGTTATTGCGCAGGGACTTAAGCTCACGGGCACCGAAACCAAAAGCCTTGAGGGCCACGGCGGCTGAGACAATAGCCACGTCATCGGTATTGAAAAACCCAGCAGCATCTGGGCGAATGAGGCCGTACTTCACTAAGGATGCGACGTCATCTTCACTGGACCCCGCCTGCGTGGCTACCTCTACATCAGTCAAACGCGTGACGACAGGGGCCTTAAACTGCTGCGGGGACAGGAGGGTTTCGGCATGGCCCGCAGAAACAATGGCGGTGACCTGACCGGAATCCATGGCCTCTAGCTGCTCACGGATAACCTTTAGCGGCGTATAGTTATCGCGCTGAGTGGTGAGAATATAACGCAGCCGGTCCACGTCTTCTTGGGTGAAGCGGCGGTAGCCCGAGGCCGTGCGCTGCGGGCTAATAAGCCCCTCTGATTCAAGGAAGCGAATCTTGGACACCGTGACGTCTGGGAATTGCTGATTCAGCGTCTCCAAAACCACGCCAATGGACATAGTCTTAGCCTTTTTAGCTTTGGGGCTGGTACGGCGTACTGCTGCTGCCGAAGAATCTGCTGCGCTCACTGTGTCTATCTCTTAGGGGTCCTGAAAAAAGTTCTTATCGTGCCATACGTAGACTACACCGCCCTTCCTCGAACGGAAGCGCGGCTGGTCTACGAAAGAATTAGCTCTGGTTAGCGATGAAAACCAAACGGAACTTGCCAATCTGGATTTCATCTCCCACCTCGAGCACCTGGGAGTTGCGTGGCTCGCGGTTCACGTAGGTTCCGTTGAGGGATCCCACGTCAACTACCTCAAACTTGTCATCATCATTCTTGCGGAATTCCGCGTGGCGGCGGGATACCGTAACGTCATCGAGGAAGATGTCCGCCTCGGGATGGCGGCCAGCGGTGGTAGTCGCCTGGTCCAACAAGAAGCGGGCACCCGCATTCGGGCCGCGCTTGACCACCAAGAGTGCCTGGCCCTCTGCCAGGTTATCGGTACCGGCAACGGCAGTCTCGTTGCCATTCGCGCCGTTTTCCATCTCCTTGAGCAGGTCTGCGCGGAATACAGATGTGGTCTCTACCTGTGGTTCCGGGGTTCCGGTGTTCTCGCTCATTGTTACCTCCGGGGATTAGTTACGAGTTACTTATGACAATACTAGCGACTTATTTGGGTCCGCGACCCTTTGGTGGAGATTTATTTCACCGGAAAATGTTTCCGATACCGCTCAGCACGGAATTTCCCTTGCCCGCAAGGGGGTTATCGGAAACCATGTAGGTCCACGTAGCACTCGGGCGGGCTAGGCCGGCGTCATCAAGGTGCGCCCCGGCGGCGTCGATAAGCACTGTGTGGAAGGTTTCCACCGACTTTTCGACGGCCCGCTGGGCCAAGTCCTTAAACTCCCTTACCGCAATGCGGTGGTATTCATCGATCGGCGTCTCGCGGGCGATAGCGCGCAAGTGAATGGACTCACGGACATCGTCCATGAGCTCCAGATGGTCGGCCCATGCAAGGTCCAAGTGATAAAGCATGATTTCGCCTGCGGCCTTAACGCGAGCTTCCTCGGGAACCTCCGCAAGCTCTGCTGCGCGCTCTGGGGCGCGTTGGGAAAGCTCCTGCCAGGCTTGATCGGTATCCAAAAGCTTGGCTCGGCGCTCATCAATGATGATGCGTTGATCAGCTAAGAGCTGATTGTACTTCCATGTCTGGGCATGGATCTCGAGCAATTGCCCTTCGGTCACGCGCTGGCAGTGCGCTACAAAGTCACTGACCCGTTTGGACTCGATACGTCCGTCCTCGGCCGGTTGGGCGCGGACAGTTTCGCCGTCGCCGCCTTGCTGAACCACGTCATCCTCCAAGGAGACAAAGAAGAGGGAAAGCCCCGGATCTCCTTGCCGGCCCGCACGCCCGCGCAGCTGGTTGTCCAAGCGGGCGGTGCGGTGCCGTGAGGTACCGATGACCGCTAGGCCGCCAAGCTCCGCTACTGCGTCATGGTCGGCCTCACTAGCGCCGCCCAACTTGATATCAGTACCACGACCGGCCATCTGGGTAGAAACGGTAACGCGCCCGATATCTCCGGCCTCGGCGACTATCCGCGCCTCTTGCTCATCATTTTTGGCGTTGAGGACATTGACCTCAATGCCCCGCTTGCCCAGTGCATCTGCCAAATCCTCCGATTCGGCGACATCCTGCGTGCCCACCAGGATGGGTTGCCCCGTAGCGTGGATGGCGGCGATTTCTTCCACGATAGCGGCAGATTTATCCTCGACCGTCGCAAAGATACGGTCTTGTTCGTCAAACCGCTGCAGAGGCTTATTACGGTCAATAACAGAGACGTGCAGACCGTAGAACTGGCGCAGCTGATCGGTTGCCTCCACCGCGGTGCCCGTCATCCCGCACACCAGTGGGTAGCGCCGCATAAGTTCTTGCAAGGTGATGGTATCGAGAATGCGCCCACCTTCAGAGACTTCCAGGCCTTCCTTGGCCTCTACCGCCGCTTGCAGGCCATCGGGCCAGCGCTGCAGGTCGGCAACGCGGCCCCGCGAGGCATCGATAAGCTGCAGCTTGCCGTCAACCACAATGTAGTGAATGTCTCGGATAAGCAGCGCTTTGGCATGCAGGGCAAGGTTAACCTTCACCAAAATGGTGCCGATATTCTCCTCGGAATAGAGCGAATCAATGCCCAATTCTTGCTCCACACGGCGCGCACCATCTTCGGTCAATTGAACGGTGCGGCCGTCCTCAGAGATGATGTAGTCCAGCTTTTCGCGCAGGTGGGAAACCACATTGGTGATATGTCCGGTGGGTGCTTCGCCCGGTCGGTTTCCGGCAAGTACCAGCGGCACAAGGGCCTCATCTACCAAGACGGAGTCGGCTTCGTCCACCAAGGCAACATCCCCGGCGGCCTGCACGGTGTGGGAACGGTCAGTGATCTGGTTATCGCGCAGCAGGTCGAAGCCTAGCTCGTTCACGGGCGCATAGATAATATCCTGTGCGTAGGCAACGCGGCGCTCGTCCGGAGTCATGCCCTCTGTTACCGAGGCAACGCTCAGGCCAAAGAACTCCACTACGGGGCGCATCCATTCGGCGTCGCGAGCAGCAAGATAGTTATTGACGGTAACTACATGGACGCGCTTTCCGGTCAGCGCAAAGCCGGTGGCAGCCATGGCACCCACCAGTGTCTTGCCTTCACCGGTGGCCATCTGGATGACGTCTCCGGTGAGTAGGCGCAGGACCGCTTGTGATTGCACGTTAAAGGGGTTCATGCCCAGGGTGCGTTCGCAGGCCACTGCCAGGGCCGCGAGGAACTGCGCCTTGTCCACTATCTCACCGGACTGAACGGCATCGCGCGCGGCCTGGGCCACAGCTGCGTCATCGTGCTGGCTCAATGTCCGGGCAGCTTCGTCTGCCGAACCCACGATGGCCTTGGATTTCTTATTATTACGCTCGCTTTGCGAGCCCATTGCCTTCCAGAACCAATCAAACGCGCCCATGACTCATCCTCCTTAAATGGATTGCTCCTATCGACTGTAGTCAACCTCGTATGGATTGCGGGAAAGAGGCCCGTTATTCTAGTTCTCATGCAATCCGTCAATGTAAAGCTGCCTTCGAGCCGGGGTACTGAGATGGCTGGAACCATCGACTTCCCGGATTCTCCCCCGATCGCCTACGCCATCTTTGCCCATTGCTTCGCCGGCTCCCGCCATACCCCTGGTGCCGCCCGCACCGCGAAGCAGCTCACCGAGTTCGGCATCGCCACGCTGCGCTTTGATTTTCCCGGCCTGGGCCAGTCCGCCGGTGAATTCGGTGATACTACCTTTAGCCAAAACGTCGATGACATCCACGCCGCAGCCGCGTGGCTGACGGAACACTATTCTGCACCCCAATTGCTGATGGGCCACTCGCTGGGCGGAGCCGCCGCTTTGAAGGCAGCTAAGACCATGAAGTCCCTCAAAGCGGTAGCTACCCTCGGCGCCCCGTTTGATCCAGCCCACTCCGTGCTTCACTACGCGGATAAGATTGGCGAGGTCGACGCCAATGGTGAAGTAGAAGTCGTCCTCGGCGGCCGCGGGCTCATCATCTCCCGCAAGTTCTTGGAGGACTTGGCAGATACCAACCCCGAGGAATATCTGCCTAAGCTACGCAAGCCCTTGATGGTGTTGCACTCTCCCATCGACCAAACCGTGGGTATCGATAATGCGCAGAATATCTTCCTCCTCACGCGCTACCCCAAGTCCTTGGTCTCCCTCGACAAGGCCGACCACCTGCTCACCAAGCAAGGTACGGCCGCTCGTGCAGCGGATCTCATCGGGGCGTGGGCCGAGCAGTTTATCGTTCCCGATTACACGCCGGAAGAAGTAGGTACCGACGCCGCTGTTGCGCAGCCGGCTACCGGCACCAAATTCGGCGTGGTCGTGCGCCACAATGACCATAGCCTTAGCGCCGACCGCACTAAAAAGAACGGCGGCAAGGGCAAGGGTTTTACCGCCGAGGGCCTTCTTATGTCTGCCCTCGCTGCGGCGTCGACCCAAGCTATCAAGGAGGCTGGCAAAAAGCTCGCGCTTGACGACGTCCATGTGAGCATCATCCAAACCGGCCCTGCCAGCTTCGAGCGCCGTATCGAACTCGCCGGTAACCTCTCAGCGGAAGAGGTATCAATTTTGCACTCTGCCGCGAAGGATACTGATGTCGAGCGCATGCTAGGCAACGTCACCATCGTGGACGCACACTAATGCCTGCTTATGACTCCTCGCGCCGCTGCCCTTGTGGCACCGGCCTTTCCTACGGCGAGTGCTGCGGCAAGTACCATGCCGGTAGCAATGCGCCCACCGCAGAAGCGCTCATGCGCTCCCGGTTTAGCGCTTTTGTTACCGGCGACGAGGAGTACTTGCTGCGCACGTGGGATCCTGTCACTCGACCTGAGGCCCTCGACTTGGCAGACTCCCCCATTAGGTTCTACCGCCTCGATATCCTAGATACCCAAGGCGGCGGCCTTATGGATAGTTCCGGCGTAGTGGAATTTGAGGCGTTTTATAAGGGAGCAGCTGTCGGTTCGCAGCGCGAACGTTCCTCGTTCCGCCGCTTCGACGGTACGTGGGTGTATTCCACCGGCGAGCTTTAACGCAGGTTACACCCCAAATTTCACAGTAGAATCCTACTGATGTAATCTAGATGAGTCGCACAGTGCGACGGCGGGCTATGGCGCAGTTTGGTAGCGCACTACACTGGGGGTGTAGGGGTCGCAGGTTCAAATCCTGTTAGCCCGACAAATAGCGGCCAGCACCTACACGGTGCTGGCTTTTCTTATACTGCAAGCAAAATCGAGATTCCCAGCGCAATGAGCACCACGGGAAAGAGCACACTCTCCCACTTCTCCAGCGCTTCGGCTATTCCAGGCCGAGTTGCCACAAACCGCGCCGCCCAAACCAGTGGAGCTACAAGCGCGAGAAAGACGGCACAATAAACTGCTACTTCGGCCGGCGTAGAGGTAGTAAAAACGGGCACGTATACGCCGATATTGTCCCCTCCATTGGCAAAAGTGACTCCGGCGACCGCCAGCGTGCTCAGCTTTTTGCCGGAAATATCCTCATCGTCATCCTCACCTCGGAATGCCTGCCACGCCGCCCACAGGCCCAGCAACAACGGGATGAGGCCAAAGTAGCGAATGAGATCGGTCGGTATAACGGCGTTGAAGCCCAATCCGACAACGGAAGAGGCCACCAGTATGCCAAGGAAACCGAGATACTGGCCCATCAGTATCGCGGCAGTTGTTCCCTTGCGCCCAGCACCGCGGGCGAAAAAGAGGGATAGAACTATAATGTCATCGATATTGGTGGCCACAAATAGCCCAGCGGCCGCTGCGAGAGTAGTAAGCACTCACCCAGCCTATCGCGCCATGACACTTGTCATGAAAATTTCATGACAGATCCTATTCACCATTCTGGCTGGCCCCGAATACCTTTTAGGTATGAGCACGACAGACCTTAGGGCGAAACACACGCCAGCCATAAAAGTTTCCGGAGTGAGTAAAACTTTCACCACGAGGAGCTCAGAGCCGATACATGCGCTGAGCGAGGTTTCATTTAGTATCTCCCAAGGCGAGATCGTAGGGCTCCTAGGCACCAATGGTGCAGGTAAAACCACCCTCTTTGACCTCATCCTAGGGCTCACCACCCCCACCGCAGGCAACATTGCCGTGCTTGGCCGCACCCCACGGGCCGCCGTCCAATGCTCAGAAATCGGTGCCGTACTGCAAACCGGCGGCCTCCTACCCGAGCTCACAGTCCTTGACACCCTGCAGATGATGTCCGCCACCTTTCCACATCCACTGCCAGTCGGGGATATAGCCGCACAAGCCGACCTCACACGGATCCTTCACCGAAAGGTGGGCAAATGTTCTGGTGGCGAACAACAGCGTGTACGCTTCGCCCTCGCGCTTTTAGGCAATCCCCACGTTCTCTTGCTCGATGAGCCTACTGCAGGAATGGATGCTAATGCTCGCCACGAATTCTGGACCACCATGCGCCGCCAGGCAGAGTTGGGACGAACTATTGTCTTTGCCACCCACTATCTGGAGGAGGCGGACAATTTTGCGCAAAGGATTATTCTCCTTCATGAAGGCAAACTACGTGCGGATGCAAGCGCCCAGGATTTTCGCGAGCATTCGGCCCAGCGCATTGTCGAGGCGAAGTTCGCAGGGCCAGTCCCCTCTACAGACGAGCTACCGATTTCTGCCGAGATTTACCAATCCGGCGACTACGCCCGCATGGTAACCAGTGACTCTGATGCGCTTGCAAGATACCTCCTTAACCACACCTCGGCGCGCGACATCACAATTCGGAACCGCTCCTTAGAGGACGCATTTTTAGCGATGACTGCGCCCCAACCTTAACCAGCCACTTCCAGTAAACCTTTACACAAGGAATCTCCCATGACGATTAAACCTGCAACCACCACTGCACGAACCCTGCGGTTTGCTGCCCATAACCTGCTGCGCCTGCGTCGAAACTTCACCCCGATATTTTTCAGCACCATTTTGCCGGTGTTTTTCTATCTCCTCTTCGGCGCCATGATGGACTTTGGCGATACCCCCTTTAAAGGAGGTAATTATGCTGCCTTAGAAATGATCAGCATGGCACTCTACGGCGGCGTCGCTGGTTCCGTTGCAGCCGCTGGCTCCGCCGTCACCGATGCCAAGACTGGGTGGGCACGCCAACTAGCGCTTACTCCATTACGCTCACGCCAGCTGCTATGGGCAAACCTCATATCCATCGGCTTTCAAGCCCTGCTACCCATTACGGCAGTATATTTGACTGGCGCCGCTACACATGCGGAAATGCAGCCACACCAGTGGATCTTAAGCTTCATTTCCTGCCTCCTAGTTTCCATTCCCTTGGGCTTTTATGGCTTGGTGTGGGCAATGGCGTTGCCCACCGACAACTCCGTCGCAATCGCCTCGACGTCTGTTGTTCTTTTTCTTTTCGCGGCGAATGTGTTCACACCGCTGACCAAGCCGCTAATGGAGTGGGGCCGCTTCACTCCCCTTTTCGGTCCAGCTGTACTAGCCCAGTGGCCTCTGGCAGAAGGAAGCCAGTTTCTCAACGGGGATGAAGGCACGATTACGCACCCGTTGTGGATGGCGTGGCTAAACTTCACGGTATGGACGACAATCTTCCTGACCGCGTGTCTCCTGCTACGCTCCCGCGACAAAGCTCGGCGCTGATGTCATCTCTCCGAGAGCCATTCCGCGGTTTCAGCCTCAAAAGTGCGCTTTTTGCCAGTGTGTGGTTAGTCTTCCTCATTCCCGGACTGGGGAGCACTTTTGCCGCACCGGGGATGACCCTTACTAATCAAACCGGGGCCCTTTCGTGCGCTCTAGTGTTCGGTCTTGTCTATTTCTTCGCTTTCGGCGCTGGAGGCTACTACCCCCGCGGATGGCGGGTAGAGCAGCGAATCGGGCTGTATTGGTTTGCACTTGCAGCCATCGCGGTATTGTCGACTGTCTTCTTCGGGAGCATTGCCGTCATTTTTGCGCCGTACTTGGCGGCATTGCTCGGCTTTAACCTTCCTTTGCGCCACAGCTTAGCGTTCACCCTTCTTACAGGGGCTGTGGTGGCTGCTGCCACTTGGTACCTTACGCCCAAAAATATCGGCTGGGTCCTCATCGTCCTTTTCGCTTGGCCAATATTTTTAGTGCTGCTCGGCACCTTTTCCCAGCGTCAAGATAGTCGCGCAGAGCTAGAACGCCGATTGGAGCTGGCACGCCAGCGCGAGGATATTGCGACCGATGTTCACGATCTCTTGGGGCACTCTCTTACCGTGATTAATCTTAAGTCCGAGCTGGCGCGCCGGCTAATAGATACGGATCCACAGCGGGCAAGGCAGGAACTGCAAGAGGTAAGTGAGCTTTCTCGCCGAGGTCTGGCGGAAGTCCGCTCCACAGTGACTCGGATGCGTATGCCCACCTTTGAAGGCGAAATCCACGCCGCTCGGAGGGCGCTCGAAACCGCGGGTATTGCGCCCTATTTGCCTTCGGCTACCAAGGCCACTGGTCTTTATGACGCCGAATTTTCCTGGGCTCTGCGCGAATTGACCACCAACGTGGTCCGGCACTCCGGTGCCACCCATTGCTGGGTCCAAGTGACAGACCACCAACTGCAGGTAGCAGACGATGGCTGCGGATTCGGTGCAGAAGAAAGCCTGTTCCGTCCCCAAGGAGGGCTTAATGGTCTGCGCAAACGCGTGACAAAAGCTGGCGGGCAGCTGCTTTTTACGCGCCGCAATGACTGCACGCTCGCCTTGGTTACTATGGACGGAGACAACGACTTTCTTCCTCTTAGCACCGACGGAGGTGTAGGCGATGCCTGAAACCATTCGAGTTCTCATTGCTGAGGACCAATCATTGGTGCGAGGCGCGCTAGTTGCTCTCTTGGAAACAGAGCCAGACATTAGCGTTGTGGCACAGTGTGCAACGGGTGCGGAGGTTGCGGGGCTCGTCGCCAAGCATAGCGTCGATGTTGCTCTGCTGGATATTGAAATGCCCGGCAAGAACGGGCTAGATGCCGCCGCTGAACTGCAAGGCACGGGCTGCCGCAGCCTCATAGTCACTACCTTCGGCCGCGGTGGCTACGTGAAACGGGCGCTGGAGACCGGAGTTTCCGGGTTCGTAGTCAAAGATACCCCGCCAGAAAAACTAGCCGAAGACATTCGGCGGGTGCACTCCGGGCTCAAGGTCATTGACCCAGCACTCGCCCAAGAGACCATTTTCATTCAGGAAAATCCACTGAACACACGCGAACAGGAAGTCGCAAAATTTGTCTTGAAAGGTAGCGGAACTCACCAGATCGCCCGCAAGGTACACCTGAGCAATGGCACGGTACGCAATATTGTAACTTCGCTCATCGCTAAAACCGCGGCTGAAAATCGCTTTGAGGCAGCGACCATTGCGCAAGCACAAGGTTGGCTTTAATAAAACGCGGCCCCAGTGCTGAAATCCCCCTGTTGCTTGTATATGCCTAATCGGGCCTTTTTAGCTCGAGCACATTGACCATGCCCTGAAGGATTATATCCATCACCTTAGAAGCCAGGTTGAAGTAGAAATTAGCCGAGTGATAGCGCAAGGCCCCTACGGTACTTAGCTGCGAGAGGCCGTGGATGGAAGCCCACAAAGCTGCAATCTGAGTAAAAAGAATCCACGGCGAACGTGGTCCATTAGACTCAGAAATGGCATCTCGCACCAAATTCATGATGAAGGTAAATGCCTTGCCCATATCAAATGGTTGCTCAGTTTCGCCGGTCTCGTCGAAAGAAACGGGGACGATTGAGCGGCTAGAGACCTCAATGAGGGCAACAAACCCAATGGGATCCTCAAGCGCATATTCCAAGTACCCAAAGCCGGTTGCCTTGATATAAGCAAGTCCGTGGGAGCCTTCAGGCAGAACCTGGTTTTGGCGCATGATTGCCAGCGTATTAGCTTCATCCAAGGATTCTTCCAAAGCACGCAACAGGTGAGAATCGCCGTCAAAGAGATGCTCGGCATCTGGCAGATCTACGCCCGCCCGTGCAGCTGCTGAGCCCAGATGCAGATTAGGAAGCCCATTGTAGACGATTTCTTCCGCCGCACCTCGGAAAATGGCTGCGCGCTTTTCCTCCGCCGTGCACTTTGGCATGTCCTTTGCAGCAGTAGTAAACGGGACCGGCGGTTCCCCAGAAAGCGCCTCTGGTTCGAAGGGGGCTATCTGCCCGTCGCGCAAGCAAATTTCCAAGCCGGAAAACAACGTCTCAAGACAAGCATTAAAGGTCTGCTTCTTCGCCGTCGGCGAAAGGTGTCGCATAATTCCAAACGTGGCCAAGTGGGTAATTCCCTGCAGCTCACACAAGAAAGAGAGCGACTGGATAACTACCAGCCGGTGCTTAAACTCGCCCCGTGCGGCAACTGCCGCATCCCGCATGTGCTCGAGTACCCAGCGGAAGATGGGAGGAAATGCGTCGAAGCTTTCCGCCTGCTCAATGCCGTCTTCAAAGTTGGGAAAGCTCGTCGCCGTCTGACAGTTATTATAAGCAGCGAAATAGGTCGGGTTTTCAATAGCTAAGTTAAAGTAAACCTTGGCTACTTCACGAAGTTTCTCAATAGCCGCAGCATCATCCGGCAACCTATCTAGTGCCTTAAACGCTGCCACACGGATTCTTTCATCCAGGAATCGGCTGGTTTGAATATATAGGTCGTGGTCGTCTTCAAAAAAGGACTTAGCTTCATCGACTGGCACATCGATTTGCTCCGCGACAGCACAAACCTGTAAAGCGTCGCGCCCACCCTTGGCCAGGATACGAGCACTCTGCTCCAGCAAGCGCTGCTTAGCGGAGCCCGCGTGGGAGACGGAGCCTTCAAGATTGTTCACACAAATAATCCTAGCGATTTCCTGCAAAAATTCAGCCCGATTCGCCCATTTTATAGTTCAATTCACCCACAAAAAGGTGACATCACTGGGATAGACCTATTGCAGATCACTGCGTTCAAGCCCGATACAATTTTGGCCCCAACCCTGACGGGTTGGGGCCAAAATAAAAACTAACTGTTCACCCGTCTAGCAGGTGAACGCTATTTACTCGTTGCCGAGCTTGCCATCAGCAGCGTCGCGAGCCTTGTCGATCTGGTCTGCCTTGTCCTCGCCCAGCTTGCCCTTAGCTGCGTCAGCAGCCTTGTCCAAGCCCTTATCGGTGAGCTCTTCGCCCTTGTCGGAGTTCAGTGCATCCTTGGCCTTATCGAAGATACCCATGTGGTTATCCTTTCTTCTAGTTCTAGCTTTGTCTAATTATTGCCGTGTCCGGCAACACATCCCAACGTACCGATACTTCTAGCTCCATGCCACCAAATCGAGCGATTGAGTCACTAGACCAAATATTCTTTTCCGCTAAACCAAAAGCAATTCCGCTCTGTAACGGAGTTCTTCTCAGAATGACAAATGGAGGCCCCCACAGCCTGACGACCATGTCAGGCCACTGGCTTAGCCGCACTCCAAAGCCCCATGCTATTAGGCAGCGGCAGCATTTTGGCTAATACCAAATGCCCAGATTCTTGCGAATGCTAGCGTTAGACGATATTGACGTTTCCTCCCCTGACAAAGGCTTTGCACCATGGCTACTGCTAACCCACCGCGCCCATCACACCCGGATACGGGCGGGGAATTTTTTGGCTTAGTTTGGCCAGGCAAAGACGCAGCCCGAGAAGCCGCACATACGCCCTTGGCGCGGAATTTCCCGCTCGATTCTGCTCTTAGTACACCGGGTGACTCCCTCAATAGGATTTTTGCCGCAGATAACCTTCCAGTCTTAAAAGAGCTAGCCGCCCGCCGGGAAGTCTTCGACGTCATATATATCGATCCCCCTTATAACACGGGCAAAGACTTCGTCTACCGCGATAACTATCGTTTACGTCGCCAGATGCGTTCAGGTAGCTATGCGGAATGGCACTCGGAATGGCTTTCGATGATGCTCCCCCGGTTAATTTTGGCTCGTGAAGTACTGTCCCCTGAGGGGTTCATCTTCGTCTCCATTGGTGAAGACGAGGTAGCCAATACCCGCAAGGTGCTCGATGAGGTGTTTGGCGAGGGATGCTTTGCCGGCCAATTGATTTGGAAGAAGGCCGGTACTGGCAAAAATGATGCAAAATACGCCGTGGTAGAGCACGAATACATCCTGTGTTACGCCCGAACTCCAGACAACCCCGGTTTCAATATCGATATCCAAGGTCATACCTCCACTAAATATAACCATGAGGATGACAAGGGAAAATACTCCTTGGTACGCCTAGATTCTAAAACCCTTGGGTACCTTCCTTCTCTAGATTTTCCTATTTCAGGGCCCGATGGAAAGGAGTATTGGCCAGACCAACCGGTGGGAAAGAAAAAGGTCGCTCGCTGGCGATGGAGCCTCGACAAGGTGGAACAGTTCTACGATGAGCTGGTTTTCCGTCGCGGGTTTGTCTACACCAAGAACTACCAGAAGGTAGGAGCACGCCCACGTTCGATCCTGGACGGCGAGCGCTTTGGAGTGACCCGCACCGGCCGACGCGATGCGGAAGAAGCAATGGGTATAGAGGGCATCTTCGATTTTCCAAAGCCGGTACGCCTGATTAAACACCTTCTGTCCATTGGTGGTGGCAAGGATGCTCGCGTCTTAGACTTCTTTGCTGGGTCCGGCACCACAGCGCAGGCGGTTATAGAGCTCAACGCCGAAGATGGGGGGTCCAGGACTTTCCATCTAGCGCAAATTCCGGAGCCTACCTCCCCGCGTAGCACGGCTCACCGCGCTGGTTTTTCTACCGTTGCAGATATTTGCATGGAAAGGGTGCGCAAGGTTCCAGGTGCTACCTTTCAGGTCTTTAAGCAGAGCTAGGTTTGTGCGGTACCGGCAGGACGACCAGGAATTCCGAAGAAATCTAAGACGCGATCGGTAGCGAAGAACCTACCTACCTCGTTATGCGCGTCCGCCGTGCCTCCAGGCCACACGTGCGAACCCCCGGCGATACGGATATGTTCGAGCGGTGCGGTACAACCACTCCACCTCATATCGAGCGCATTATTGACCAAGCGGGTGGTATCGACCTTGGTCGAACAACCATTGCGTTTGCGGTCCTGTTCCAGCACGGACTCCACGGAGTAGTACTTGGTCTTGTGGCGAGTGCCTCCGTAATAGCCCACCACAGGGTCTACGGTGCCGTGCATATCCAGCCGCCCGACGGGAGAGTGCGCACAGTTTTTCAGAATGTCTTCATAATAGGCAGCGGAAACGGTGGCAACGGATTTGAAGGTATCGGGCATCTGGCAGGCCAGATAGGCAGCGAATCCGCCGCCATTAGACATACCGGTGGCAAAAATTCGACCATCATCTACGCGGTAAGTAGCGCGGACCGCATCAATTATTTCCCGCACAAACTTCTTATCTTCCGTTGTCGAGGTCTTGGCATATGGAGCGGGGCTCCACGCCTTTTTCTTGCCTTCTGGGAAAATCATGATGGCATCTGCAGCATCAAGACGAGAATAACCACGGAGGTTTTCGGCAGACTGACCCCACCCGTGAAAGGCGAGGACGATAGGCCATTTTTTATCCCCAGAATAGTCTTTGGGCACACTGAGGATAAAGGAACGCCCGGAAGGCAGGTTGATCGTCCTAAAAGAGCCCGGCTCAGGGCCGTTCAAGGGTGCGGAGGTAGGGATTCCTAGGTTAACGGTGTTGGTGGTCTCTGCCGCGTGCGGGGACTCTGTTGATTCGCTAGAACACGAAGTGCCAGCAGCGGCAAGGAAACACACAGTTACCGCACCGAGCACGGCCCGAAGTGACCTCGCGTTCATCCTTGTCTTCCCTTCTGCCATGCGTCCCATAAGTGCTTATAACGGCCACCATAATCTAGCAGGTCGTGGTGACTTCCCTGTTCAACCACGCGGCCATTATCCATCACGATGATTCTATCCGCCCGTGCTGCTTGGTCGAGCCGATGCGCCACGACCAACGCCGAACGCCCACGGGTGACTTCGATGGCGGCCTTTTCGAGGGCTTCGGCTCCCACCGAACCCGCCTCCGCAGTGGCCTCATCCATAATGACGATTTTCGGGTCCAAAAGCAATATTCGTGCTAGCGCGAGTTGTTGGGACGCCACAGGATCTAATTGGACTCCCTGTGAGCCGATAACCGTATCTAGGCCCTCGTCTAGTTGCGCAAACCAGCGTGCGCCCACCCGGTCGAGTGCTTGAAGCATCTGTGCGTCGCTTGCCTGAGGGGCAGCCAAAGAAAGATCCTCGCGGAGGGTGCCTGAAAAAACGTGTACCTCTTGGGAGATCATGGCTAATCGCGCCACGCGCTCAGCGTCCGAAAGAAGTGCTACCTCTACCCCGTCGACCAAGACCTTTCCTTCCTCAGGAACCCGCAAGCCAGCCAAAAGTGCGGCCACGGTAGTCTTACCCGCGCCGGAGGCTCCGACTAAAGCCACCGTATGCCCGGCAGGAATATTGAGGCTGATGTCTCGTACAGCCCAGCCACCGTTGCCATAGCTAAAACTCACATTTCGCATTTCGGCTTCTCCGTATGGGGCTGGAGCGCCGTAATCCGGCACCGCCCGCGGCGGGTCAACGACGACCCCGACTATGCGAGACAGCGAGGCGTAGCCGGATTGTACGGTGTCGATTACCCGCATCAATCCCATGAGTGGGCCCCGCAAACGGATGAGCAGAAGCATGGCTGAGGTTACGGCGCCAACCGTGAGTGCTCCCGTTTGCACCGCCCAAAAACTCACCCCAAGACCACAGCACAGCATGGTGAGCTCGATGCCAGTCATCCACAGCTGTAGAACCATCATGGTTTTACGTGCTGCGTAGCCATCCTTTACCACTTGCGCGGAGGCACGTTCGATGCCGGCATGCATCTGCCCTTCCAGTCCAAAGGCGCGCACGGTCTTTCGCCCTCGTATCGCCTCAAGAAGCCTGCGCGCGCGCTCAGCCATGGCCGCACGCTCGTCGGCATAGCGGCCAGGGGCTCGGTGCAGGTACCTGCAAGCGGCGACTACATATAGCGGCGTAACTGCAACTATTACCAGTATGTATTGCCAATTGAGGCTAAGCAGCGCCACCCCGGTGGTGGTGATGGCAAAAGCAGATTTGGCCAACACTGGTGCGGTCTCGGTGACCGCTGCCGAGAGCTCTGCTACATCATCGGTAGAGCGAGAGACCAAATCCCCGGTGCCCGCTTCCTCCACACGATGTGTGGGCAAGCGCAAAGCGGTAGACAGCATGTCTTCACGCAAAGCCGAAATCACCCGCTCTATAAGGCGGGAGAGAAGAAAGAACCCCGCTGCGGAGAGCACTGCGGAGACGACGGCTACCACTATCAACGAAAGGCCAATAGTAGAAATTGCGCTTTTGGTGATGACGGCATCAACAATCTTTCCCAGCAGGATCGGGATCGCTACATTGGCGCTTGCGCCCGCGGTGAGTAAGGCAAGGGCCACGGCAGCCTGCAGCCGCGAACCGGGGACGTCGGAAAGTTGCCGGCTAATTTCTTCGCGCACCTGGCGCCAAGAAGCCGTAGGAAACCGCATCATAGCCTCGATCCCACAGCAGTCCATGCCGGCGAAGCGGCATAAACGAGTGTTGGCTTTATACCGCGGTGGTGTGCTACCCGCTGCGCAATGACTTGCTCAGTCACCGAGTCCACGGCGGTAGTGGGATCGGCTAAAACAAGGACCGCAGGGTCCGCCGCAATTGCTCGTGCTAGCGCCACGCGCTGCTGTTGTCCCCCGGAAAGATTCCGGCCGCCCTCCCCCACCTCGCGATCTAAACCACCCGGGATATCTTCCCCCGCGGCCGTGTAAAGCGCCCGTTTGGCAACCGCGCTATCGGAAGAAATATTCTCCTGCACGGTTCCCTCAAAAAGCAGCGTATCGTGCGGAGCAACAAGGAAACGCTCCCGCGGCAGAAAAACTAGATCACCTGGGACAGGCTCGGCCACTACGCTCACTCCAGGGGCGAGGGCCGGAAGCTGCGGTTTCTTGCCTTCCACGCTGGGAGCAGCAAGGACGGCTGTAATGCGGGCAGCACTTGCCTGCGCGGCTGCCCAGCGCGAGGCAATATTTCGTCCCAACATCGTCATCGGCGTGATGACGAACTGCGTCAGACCAATAACCGTAATAAGCTCACCCACACTGATAGTGGAATGCATTGCCAGCGCACCTGTCCCAAGGCCCACCGCAATGACATACACCGAGCCCAAAATCTCCGTAGCAGCATTGAGGCGCGCTTGGGAGGCATTGGCGTCTACCGTTCGCTCATAGGCAGTGTCAGAGGCCTGGGCATAGCGCATACTCACCGTTGCTACCGCACCCAAGCCTTTGAGTATCCGAAGGCCGTGCACCAGATCGGTGGCCATTGCACTGGCTTTGGCCAACGCCGCCTGGCGGATTCCTGAGCGGGCGCGCAGTGGCTGTGCCGCGCGCACCGAGCCCGACACCACGAGCGGGCCGCCACACAAAATGGCAATGCCCAAGGGTAGATTGATGCGGCTGGTCATGATAGCCACATACACAATGGCGCTAATCTCTGCGACGGGGAATACCGTCATCATCACCGCATTCTGCACCCGCCTAGCGTCCGTGGAGGCAATAGCCAGCAACTCGCCGGCGCTGCGGGGCTTGCCCGCCATTCCACGCGGGTCTTGAATCCTATCCGTGATGGCCATGCGGACATCGTGGCCAATTACCAACATGGCTCGGGCATTCAGCCCGCGCCCGTACCAGGCGGCTAGGGCATTAAGACCGAATGCGGCTACTAATACCGCTAGCCATAGCCCCAGCCGGTGGATGGATCCCTGCTCCACGGCTTCATCGATGGCATGGCCCACTATCACTGGGGTGGTGGCGTTAAGCAGAAAGGACACAACCATGCATAGCGCTGCCGGCACAGTAAGAGCAGGGCGGGAAAAGACCGTCTTCAGCAGCCACCTGGGATCTGATGCTGCGGGAAGTGTCCTCATAGGCAGCCATTCTAATTCGCGGTAGGTTAGATGAGCTATGTCGACTCGCCGCCCAGATCCCCGTCACTTTCCTAGCTACCGCAAGGCCTCCACGAAGCAAGGCCCCGGTTTCCGCACTGCCGCGCAACGCACCGCCTCCGCCCAAGCCTTCCGCCGCGGCGCTAGCACGTACCACGATGTACGCCCTGGCTATCCGGACGAAGTCACTGCCCTTATCGCCCCTGCCCACACCGTAGCTGATATAGGTGCAGGTACCGGAAAGCTCACTGAGTCCCTTCCCAATGAGCGGGTTATAGCCTTGGAGCCTTCCGCCGATATGGCGGGAGTTCTCGCTTCCCGTCTACACCTGCCGGTCCTGCGTGCTACGGCCGAAAACACCGCGCTTGCCGACGCCTCCTTAGACGCAGCCTGCCTCGCCCAAACCTGGCACTGGGTTGATGTGGCAGCCGCCTGCGCAGAGCTTGACCGCGTCCTCGCGCCGGGCGGAAAAATCCTCTTGGTCTGGAATACGCTCGATGTCAATGCCGACCCATGGGTTTTGCGGCTTTCTCGCATTATGCACTCTGGCGATGTACATAAACCGGGTTTCTACCCGGACTATACGGCGCCGTGGTCTTTAGAGCGAGAACTCCGCCTGACCTGGGAGCACGAACTTACCCCGGAACAACTTCACCAGCTAATGCATACCCGGTCTTACTGGCTACGCAACGGCGAAGCCATCCATGAGCGCATGACCCACAACCTGGACTGGTACCTCTACGAGCACTTGGGATATACGCCCGGACAAAAACTGCACATCCCGTACCGCACGGATGCCTTTGTGCTGGTACGGGAGTCGGATTAAAGCAGGATCTGCGCTAGGAGCGAGCCCACGACGCAGGAAGTAAATACCGAGATGGCGCCGGGAATCAGGAAGGAGTGGTTGATGACGAACTTGCCAATGTGCGTCGTTCCCGTGCGGTCAAAGCCGATGCAGGCAAGGTCCGAGGGGTAGGTGGGCAAGATGAAGTAGCCGTAGGCCGCGCCGTAGAAACCGACGATGATGGCAGGGTCGATGCCCAGCTGCAGGCCAATCGGAGCAATTGCAACCAAGGCCGCGGCCTGCGAGTTCACCAGCTTAGACACGATGACCAGCACCACGGCGTAGGCCCATGGGGCGGCCTCCACTACGGAGCCCAGGTTGGATTCCAAAGCGTCGATATGGGCTTCGAAGAAGGTATCCGCCATCCAGGCCACACCGAACACGGAGAATACTGCGGTCATGCCGGCTTTAAACACCGGGGTGGAAGCGATCTTTTTTGGGTCTGCCTTGCAGCTGAGCAAGATAATTGCGCCGGCTACCAGCATGACCATTTGGATAACCAGGTTCATAGACAGCGGGCTTAGCTCGCCATCATCTCCCGGAACAAGCGGGCGAAGGAATTCAAAGGCACCGAGGGCGACAACGCTGGCGATAGCGACGAGGAAGATAACTACCGCACGCTTTGCTTCCGGCGAAAATTCCTCATCCATAAGCGACCCAGTGGATTGGTTGATGCTTTCGGCAAACTCCGGATCCTTCATTCGCTCCTGGAATGCCGGATCCTCGTCCAAGTCCTTGCCGCGGCGCATCGACCACAGTGCGGCAAGAATGACGCCAGAAAGTGACGCTGGAAGAGCCACCATCAGGATCTGCGGGATGGAATAGGCGTGGTCGATAGCGCCGGCATTTTCCGCGATGATAGACGCCAAGGACACGGTGGCCACAGACACTGGAGAGGCCGTAATACCCATCTGCGCCGACGTCGAGGCGACAGCCATCGGGCGTTCTGGGCGGATGCCCTTTTTCAGCGCAATGTCCTCAATAATCGGAAACATCGTGTACACCACGTGGCCCGTACCGCATAGGACCGTCAAGAACCAGGTAGTAAGCGGCGCGAGGATGGTGATGCGCTCTGGGTGGGCGCGAAGGAACTTTTCGGCAAATTGCATCATCACTTCCAACCCGCGGGCCTGTTGCAAGGTAGCCGCGCAACCAATGACTGCGATGATGGTCAGCATCACTGACACCGGAGGCTCGCCCGGGGCGAGGCCGAAAACAAAGACCATGAGCATCAGACCGATGCCGGAGATTAGTCCCAGCCCGATGCCACCATAGCGAGTGCCCAAGAGCAGGGCGCTAAGGATAATGATGATCTGGAGCACGATGGCCAGAATTGAATCTGGCGCGATTACGCTGGCTAACATACAAAGCCTTCCATCACGAGAGGATCTATAACTGGTTATATCCTATCGATCCCCACATGAACGGACATAAACGGACAGGCGAGCTAATTCTCACACCGTTTTCAGTGCAAAAATCGCTCGCCTGAATGCTATAATCCCAGCGTAACGGGCATACTGCTAGCGCTTCTTGCCGCGCCTCTCCCGCACTCGCACTGCGATGCGGATGGGCGTTCCATGAAAGCCAAAACGCTCACGGAACTTGCGCTCGAGGTAGCGTCGATAGGCCGCATCCAAAAATCCTGTCGTGAACAAGACAATCGTCGGCGGCTGCGTGGATGCCTGCGTGGCGAACAAAACGCGCGGCAGGCGGTTATTTTTCATCGGCGGAGGATTAGCTGCGATGGCCTCACGCAACCAGTTATTCAACTGACCCGTAGACACGCGCTGGTCCCAGCTTTCCAGCGCCTCGATCATGGCAGGTTCCAGCTTCTGCAGGGCGCGGCCCGTTTCGGCGGAAATATTCACACGCGTAACCCACGGTAGGTGGCTCAGCTGCTGATCGATCTCGCGGTTAAGGTAGTAGCGGCGGTCCTCATCCATGAGGTCCCACTTATTGAATGCGATAACGAGGGCTTTGCCTGCCTCTAGCACCATATTAAGCACGCGCTGATCCTGCTCAGAAATCTCCTCAGAGGCGTCGATAAGCATAATGCAGACCTCGGCAGCATCGATAACGCCGCGCGTACGCAAGGAGGCATAGTACTCATGTCCCTGCGCGTTTTTGACCTTCTTGCGCAGGCCGGCAGTATCAATGAACTTCCACAGCTGCTCATCCAGCTGTACCAAAGAGTCCACCGGATCCACGGTGGTGCCCGCGACATTATCCACCACGGAGCGCTCTTCACTGGTCAGCTTATTGAGCAGGGAGGATTTACCCACATTAGGCTTGCCCACCAAAGCGACGCGGCGCGGACCAGAAGTAATCGCGGTCTGCCGCGGCTCTTCCGGAAATACCCGCAAAATCTCATCGAGCACATCCGCGCCGCCGCGGCCGTGCTGAGCAGATACCGGCCACGGATCGCCCAGGCCCAGCGCATAAAACTCGGCCATATCCGCATACTGATTATCGGAATCAAACTTATTCGATACTAGGATCACCGGCACGGGGGATTTTTGCAGGCGGCGGGCCATGACCTCATCCGTCGCAGTAATTCCCACCTTGGTGTCTACCACCATGACGATGACGTCAGCAGTTTCCATCGCCACCTCTGCCTGGCGAGCGATTGCGCCATGGATGCCCTTGACGTTCGGATCCCAACCGCCGGTATCTTGTACCAAAAAGCGTTGCCCATTCCAGTCCGCTACATAGGAGATTCGGTCACGGGTAACGCCCGGGTGGTCTTCTACCACTGCTTCGCGGCGGCCAAGGAAACGATTGACCAAAGAAGACTTGCCCACATTAGGGCGACCAACAATGGCTACCGTGCACAGAGCTTCTTCGGTGTGATCATCGGACTCAACACCAAAAGCACGGGAGAGTTCCTCCCATTCCTCTTCGCTTAGCGGCTCTTCCCCTTCTGTTTCTTCACCAAAATCGGCCTCGCCGAATTCCGAGTCATCGAACTCATAGTCAAACTCCTCGGCATTGAAGTCATCAGCGGCCCAACCAGGAGAGGCTTCTACCACCTCATCATCGAACTTTCCGGCCGGGTAATGGAACTGAGTCTCCGACTCTTCCTGGGGATCGTGCTTAGTCATTGACCGACTCCTTTACCACGTTAATCAGGGCCTGTATGACATCCTCAGGGCTCATATCCGAGGTATCAACTAAGGTTGCATCGTCTGCTGGGCGCAATGGCGAGGTTTTGCGTGAAGAATCTGCCGCATCGCGGCGCTGCACGTCTGCGAGTACCGTCTCGTAGTCTGAAGCGATTCCTGCCCTTTCGTTCTGCGCCTGACGTCGGCGGGCTCGGACTTCAGCAGAGGCGGTCATGAATGCTTTAGCAGGGGCATCAGCAAGCACAACGGTGCCAATATCGCGCCCTTCTACAATAGCCCGGTGTGCCTCGCGGGCTAGCTTGCGCTGCAGGGCTACCAGGTTTTCCCGAACTTCCGGAATGGCAGATACGGCGGAGACATTGCGAGTGACTTCGTCTTCCCGAATAACGCGCGCGACATCCTCGCCGCCGAGAAGAACCTCGGTGGAATCTGGATCATCGGAAACTTCCAATGGCAGATCGGCTGTAGCAGCAATCACCGCGGACGTATCCGCAGGGTCCACTCCCTTACGCAACACGGCAAGAGTTGCTACACGGTACATGGCACCAGTGTCGATGTACTTTGCATCGAGTTGTTTGGCTAGGGCGCGGCACGTGGTCGACTTACCAGTCCCAGAAGGGCCATCCACAGCTAGGATGAGGCCCTGATTCGCCATATTAGAAATCATTACATCTCCACCGCCTTATACAGACTAATCAATTCGCTGGAATTGAGAGCACGCAGGCCACCAGGCTTCATATCGCCCAACTGCACCGTATGAAGCTTGGTACGCACCAAACGCTGCACGGGGAAACCCGCCTCTTTCAACATGCGGCGCACAATGTGCTTGCGCCCCTCATGCAGCTCAAGACGAACCAAAGAATATCCCTGGTTGGTATCTACAACCTGCGCAAAATCTGCCTTTGCCAGGCCATCCTCCAACTCGATTCCTTCCTTGAGCTGTCGCACAAGCTTCCGATCGGCCTCACCCAAAACAGTTGCGAGGTAGGTCTTCGTCACCTCATACTTAGGGTGCATCAAACGGTTAGCCAACTCGCCGTCATTGGTGAGAATAAGCAGACCTTCGGTATCGGCGTCGAGGCGGCCTACGTGAAAGAGACGCTGGCCAGCAGCAACCTTTTCCGAAACCACGTCGCCTACGCACGGGCGGCCCAAGTCATCAGACATAGTGGACTGCATGCCGCGCGGCTTGTTGAGCACAAAATATTCGTGCTCCTCGTTGACATTAACGCGCACACCATCTACTCGGATGACGTCAACAGAGGGGTTTACCTTAACGCCCTGCTTGGAAATGATCTTGCCGTTGACCTCAACACGGCCGGCATCGATGAGGATTTCAGCGTGGCGACGAGAAGCAACGCCTGCCTTAGCGAGCACCTTTTGGAGACGTTCCCCCTTAGGCTTGTCTTCATCGACCAGCCAATCGGCGCCCAGTTCTCGGGCTACGGATTCTGCAGTAGCCTTCTGCTTTTTCTTTGACACATGCTGGTGACGGGCCGGCTTAGCATTAGAGACAATGATGTCACTGTCTCGCTGCTTCTTATCCGGTGTGCCGTCACGGCGAGCGGGAGGAGTCACGTACGTGTCCTTTTCTCTCGAAGATATGAGATTACCTGGGCAATCTTACCCCACGCTAGTACTCCTCGTCGATCGCCTCCACGTCAGGCAATAGCGGCGCCAAGTCCGGCAAGCGCTCCAAAGAATCAATCCCTAATAACTCGAGGAACAATTCCGTCGTCTCATAGCGGTGCGCGGCACCTTCAAAATCATCCTGCGGCAGCTCCCGCACCAATCCGCGCAGGCCTAGGGTCCGCATAACACCATCGACATTGACGCCGCGAACAGCGGCAACCTGCTGGCGGGTTACGGGCTGGCGGTAGGCTACCACCGCCAACGTCTCCAGGGCCGCACGCGAGAGCTTTGTCTGGGCGCCATCCAATAGGAATTCTTCTACCGCGCCTGCGTTTTCGGAACGCGTATAAAAGCGCCACCCCTCTTGGGTCTCGCGCAACTCGATACCAGAACCACGATCATTCAGCTCGCGCTGGACAGCGCGCAGGCAATCACTGACGACGTCCCTTTCCGCCCCCAAAGCACGCGCCAAGGACTCCACCGAAGCTGGGGAATCGAGCACGAGCAAGATTGACTCAAGGCGGGAACGAAGCTGCGAGATGAGGGGAAGGTCCATAGAAGCCAAGCTTACTGCAGCGTAAAACGATGCCTGAGATTTCCTAAATCACTTTCACTTCCTATTGTGAGTCGGATAACATATTGCCATGGAAACTATTACACGCACCGACAGACTCATTCTCATCCCACTATCCGCTGCCAATATCGAAGAGACCCACAAGGTCTACAGCGACGGGCGAATTTGGAGCCACCGACCCAACGGGCGCTTTGCCGATATCCGCACCACCCGTGCATTCGCGCAATCCTCCTCCCGGTCGTGGGAAGCCCACCATTTTGGACCATGGGCCGCCTACATGCGCCATAATCCTTCTGAGTTCGTCGGAGTTGGTGGGGCCATTTTTGTCGAAGACGGAAATTTCTGGGACATCAAATACCGCCTCCGCCCTGCTCACTGGGGCTCAGGATTTGCTACAGAGATCACTTCGGCGACGCTAAAGAGCATTCACCAGGTTGATCCTGAATCCCCCATCACCGCCCGAGTGACGACCAACCACCCAGCAGCGATCCGGGTCATTGAAAAGCAAGGACTCCAAGAAGTGTGGGAAGGCCGCCGCGTAGGCACCGAGGACAACCCAGATGAGCCTGACGTACGCGTTTATTCTGACCGCGAGCTGACACCCGAGACGCTGAAGTTTATCCAGCAGCGTCCTTAGTCCCAGTTCGCGGCGGCAACTACCGCTGGGTCAACGTCCAAACCCGTCCACGAAAGGTCCAACTGGCCCAGCGCTTCTTCCTGTTGTGCGTCAACCGCCTTGGCCTTGTACAACTCCAAAAGAGCCAAGAAACGGCCCACAACTTGCATAGAAACCGTGCAATCGCGGGTCAGGGAACCAAAACTCATCCATTGACCGGCGCCCAGTAGCTTTAGGGTTTCCAGGATCTTGCCGGCTTGCTCTGGTACCGATACCGCCACGGAGTGCACGTGGCCGGTGGCCACTTCTTCCGGCGGCTTTGGGCGGAAGACTCCCGCGGCGAGCTCTGCGAAACTGGCTGGCGTATGGCCGAGGGAGACAGGAGGCAGTAGCTCCGCAAACTTCTCCTCGATAGCTACCGCCCGCGGATAGCTCCGCTGGGCCTCGCGCTGCCACTCCGCGAATTGGTCCGCTACTAGTTTATAGGCCTTATATTGCAAAAGACGAGCAAAAAGAAGGTCGCGCGACTCCAGCAGTTCCAAGTCTTCAATCTCGTCGACATCACCGCGAGGCAGGAGCCGCGCCGCCTTTAAGTCCAAAAGCGTCGCTGCCACCAGCAAAAAATCAGTGGTTTCATCCAAATCCGCAGACTCGCCCAGCTGCCGCGTATAGGCGACAAACTCGTCCGTTACCTCTGAAAGCGCAACATCAGTTACGTCCATCTTTTTGGACTGGATAAGCTGCAAAAGCAGGTCAAATGGGCCCTCAAAATTTCGCAGTGCAATGCGAAAGCCCGTAATCTCCGGCTGGGTCACGATACCTTAAACGGTCGAGCGCTCAATGACCTCTTTGGCCAGGTTGCGATACTGCTGCGTAGCAGGAGAGTTTGGCGCCCACGTAGTAATCGGCTCTCCGGCCACTGACGTTTCCGGGAAACGAACGGTCCGAGTAATTACGGTGTCAAAGACCTTATCGCCAAAATAGTCCACCACACGGGACATAACTTCCCGAGCATGCTTCGTGCGGCGATCAAACATCGTCACTAAGATGCCCATGACCTCAAGATCAAAGTTGATACGGTCAGAGACCTTTTCCACCGTGTCAGTCAATAGCGCTAAACCACGCAGGGAGAAGAACTCGCACTCCATTGGGATGATCACGCCCTGGGAACAGGCAAGCGCGTTGACGGTAAGCAGCCCCAAGGAGGGCTGGCAGTCGATGATGATGAAGTCATAATCGCGCCGCACTGGGCGCAGGGCCCGAGCTAGCGTGTGTTCGCGGCCTACTTCATTGACCATCTGAATTTCCGCAGCAGAAAGGTCAATATTCGCCGGTACCAAATCCAGGCCTGCTACTCCAGTGTGCTGGATAGCGGAGTGAATAGAGGTATGGCTATCGAGCATGACGTCATAGATAGTGTCCTCGATATCATCATGTGTGAGCCCCAAACCTGCCGAAAGCGCACCCTGCGGGTCAAGGTCAACCAAGAGGACTTTACGGCCATACTCAGCCAAGCAGGCTCCCATATTAATGGTGGAGGTGGTCTTACCCACGCCGCCCTTTTGGTTACACATCGAAATAATGGTGGCCGGCCCATGCTTTTCCAAGGGTGCGGGTTCTGGCAACTCGCGGATAGGACGACCGGTCAGCCCCACCTCTACATCAGAGGCAGAAAAGAGACCCTCTTCGCTCACAGTCACACCTGCTTCCTTGACGCCAAGTTCCGGACCATGACACTTGGCTTAGGGTTGATTACAACGTTGTCATTAAAGCGTACCCGCTACAGCAAGAAAGTACCGAGACTTAGTTTATATCAAGCTTTTAGCGTTGACTAGAACGTCGTTTGAGTGCGGCCGCTAGAGCGATCAGAACGATAAGTATCGCCGCAGCTGCCCCTCCGATAATCCAGCCCATATGCGAGCTCTCATTATCATCTTTGGGTTCTTCCTGTTGCCGCTTATCGAGGTTCTCTGACGCAGATTGATAATTAGGGTCCTGCAAAGTGACGATGAGGGCGGCACCAGAGCCATCGTTGCGCAGCAACTGCATAATGAAGGGATTATCAGGCGCTTCCCCCTCTGGATACGTCAGAGTGAGGGTACGTGATGAAGCATCCACGTCGCGCTTTACGCCTTGGATAATATTGCCTTCACCATCAAGGTAGCGCAGCTTAACGTCGTTTTCCTCCGTGTCCTTAAACTGCTGGTAGAGGTCGTAGGCCTGCTTGAGCCCCATCTTCGCGGTAATCGTATTGCCTTCGATATGAGATTCAAGGTTGACGTATTCCGCACCTTCAAGGTTGGCTTCCCCTGCCGGCTTACGTTCCGGTTTTTCGCCTGGGACTACCGGGAGATTTTCGTTCTCTTTCGCCGGCGCGGGCTTTTCCGCCCCACCTTCGGCCCCCTTGTCTGCCGGCGGATTGCCGCCGTCATCCGGCCTATTCGGTGCCGGCCTCGGCGCTGGAGCACCCTCTGCACCGTCGATTTCTTCCTGAATGTCTTCCTGCTCCACCGAACCATCAGCTACCAGCGTGAGAGTTGCATTCATACCCTGGGCGGAGACGGGAACAGAGATTTGGCCGCCCTCTGGTGGGGCGGTGATGGTAGCAGAGGTACCAGAGGCAGAAACGTTCCACCCATCACCCGAGTAGCTCGCCTCGGCCGGCACTGGCAGGCTCACGGTCGTGGTTTCGCCGGCCGGAACCGGGATAGGCGCGGCAATAGCGGCTTCTACCTCCGGTGGCAGCTGTGCCTGCGCCACCGCGGGGAAAAGCAACGCGGTAGAAAGTACCGCGCCGGCTACACGAGTAGAAAACATATATGTCCTTTCTTAGGCACGGGGGTGAGCGGTGCGCCACACCTCACGCAAGGAGTCGGCAGTGACGTGAGTATAAATTTGCGTTGTCGTCACGGATGAATGTCCCAGCAATTCTTGCACGGTGCGCACATCTGCGCCGCCTTCAAGCAGGTGCGTCGCAAAAGAATGCCGCAAGGTGTGGGGAGAAATGGACTTTCCCAGATCTACACGCTGTGCAGCTGTCTTTAACACTGCCCACGCGCTTTGGCGCGATAAAGCTCCGCCGCGGGTATTGAGAAACAACGCCGGCGTTGTGCCTTTGCTCAGCATCGGACGAGCCCGCACCAAATAGGCGTCAATGGCTTGGCGGGCATGCGAACCCAAGGGCACAATCCGCTCTTTGTCGCCCTTTCCGTGCAGGTGGATTACCTCTTGCGCGGAGGAAACGTCATCAACGTTTAGGGAGATTACTTCTGAGATTCGCGCGCCAGTACCGTAGAGCATTTCCAGCAGAGCACGGTCGCGCACATCCACCGGGGTTTCAGTGGGAATTGCCTCAATAAGGCCGCTAACCTCGTCCACCGATAACGTCTCCGGCAAATGCTGTCCAGTTGATGGAGGGGTAACCTCAACCGCAACATCGACGTCTACAACGCCTTCTGCCACGGAAAATTTATGCAACCCGCGGGCTACGATGAGAGCACGATTAGCCGAGGACGCAGCCATTTTTGACCGCAGATCCTTGAGATAAGCCTCCACCATAGGCCGCGTTACCGCGCGCAGGTCCTCTACCCCGTTGTCCTCCAACCAAGTGACATAGCGCCGAACATCACGGCGATAATTACTCAACGTATTGGCAGAAACGCCTCGCTCAACCGCTAGATGGTTAAGCCACGTCTGCGCTATATCTTCGACCGCGCTCACAGCTGCTTCAGGTCCGCGCCCGTGCGCCGGGCACTCATCGACGTCGGCCGCAACGTGAAAGGCTCATCCACGCTGCGGGTCGCCTTGCCACCGCGCAGCACTACATAAGCCGCCAAAATGCCGCTGCAGGCGATGGAATTGACGATTTCGCCCCGCATTACCTTGTCGACGGCGTCCTCGAGCCGGACCCAAGCAACCTCCATATCAGCTTCTTCATCCCCGGTAGCCTCCATACGCGGCACCTCAGAAAGGTCGGAGGCTAAGAAAACACGGACCGCTTCTTCGCAGAACCCCGGTGAAGTTACCAAATCCGACAGCACTGACCACGTCTGCGCGCTCAGACCAGCTTCCTCCTGTAACTCCCGCTTCGCGCCGGTTAGCTCATCTTCGCCGCGTACGTCGAGCAAACCTGCCGGTAATTCCCACAGGCGCTTGCCCACGCTGTGGCGATACTGATACACCATGGCAATGCGTTCGTCCGAGTCCAGTGCCACCACTGCCACCGCGCCTAGGTGCTCTACTACCTCGCGGGAGGCAGAAACATCGCCGGGCATGACAACCTCGTCGCGGCGGAGAGCGAGAATGGGGGCGTCGACAAGCAATTGCGAGTCAAGCACCTTGAAATCATGCGCCATGAGCTATTTCTTTCCCGGTAGGGCAGAATCCGCGGTCTCTGTGGCACCATAATCGCCTTGACCACCATCGAGCTGCTCCTCGGTGGCCAAAATAACGGCAATGCGCTCGACTGCACGCTCGGTGCCATCGACCGTGGACAGCTTCGCATCTTGGTCGCGCACCTGGGCAAGTGCCTTATCGTCCTGAGTTTGTTTGGTACGCCCGCTAAACACAACAGAACCATTGACATCATCCAACCCGGTAACAAATTCCGCCAAAGCATCGGAAGGGTAGCCGCGCAGGCCATTGCCAGAGACGACGATAATGGCCTGGGCAGGAACGATGGTCCCATCCTCGTAGTCAATGAAGCCTTCGTCGCGCAGCTTATGGAGCACATCCGCACGCTCTTGCACTGATGCCATGGGCTTCGTGCTCTCAGGATCCATAGACAATGCAGTGCCGAGCACCTCACCGCTGAGCGCTCCCGCAGAATCCAGATCCTTGGTATCTGCCTTCTTAGGCGCAGTGTCTTTCAGGATGGGCAAAAGCTTGTCTTTAGTTTCGGGGCGCAAAAAGTCCTTGGTCAGCTTAATCTCGCCGGCCTCCGTGGCACCGGAAGTTTCCAAGAGCTTCCGGATTGCGTCCACGTCTCCGCCATTTGCATCGTCGGTGGTGACGATGAGCACGGGGCGCTGAGACAATGCCCCGTTTACTAGTTCCGCCCCGGAATCAGCCACGATTTTATCGCTCGCCTCATTTTGGGTCTGCAAAATCTTATTGTCCTGGACGACCTTGCGGTGCTCCTCACGGATCGGATCATCATCGGCCATGCCGGTGGTCAGATTGGGAGCAATGATCAGGGCACCCAGCGCCACGCCTACTGCGGCGCCGAAGCCCAAGCCTGCTACTAGCTCAGTCTTTGCCATGCTCTATGCGCCCCCAAAGAGCCTGGACCAGGTTTCACTGAGGTTACTTGCAAAGTCCTGACTTCCGCCGAAACCGACAATGAGGATAACCGCCGCAATGGCTACCAGGATTCCCAGCAGTGCCCACAGCCAGCCAAGGTTGGACGAAGGTGCACTGTAGAGGTTAATCACCGCATCCGCGTCAACCACCTTGGTGCCGGCCTTAAGCCGGGAAAGCACCGCCGACGGGTTGGTGCGATCCGCAAAAATATCATCAAGGTCTACCCCACCGCCTGCCTGCACGATGAGGTCTGCGCCGTGATAATCAGCAAAAAGCAGACCCAAATCGGTACCTGAATGCGTCGCTGCGGGAAAAGTCATGGCACCGATGCCGAGGTCGTGGATGCGGTCAAGGCCTTCTACCTCGCCCTCTGGATCCGCAGGAACAACCACACGGGCGCCACAACGCAGGGCCTCATCGCTGACGCCATTGGGATCACCAATGATGAAATCTGGCTTATACCCCTGTGCTAGCAACGAATCTGCAGCCTCTCCCACCGCAATCAGCAGCGGCTCATACTCGCGGATAAAGTTCCGCAGCTGCTTGAGCTGTTCGCGGTGTCTGTCTGTTGGCGAAAACAGCACGACCTTGCGGCCTGCGATCTCAGAGCCAGAAGCGGGAACCCCGAGGCCGTCGATAAGCAGCGGCCCCTCAGAGTTAATAAAATCAATGGAGTTGCCAAAGAAGGATTCCATGTGGTCAATCAGCGCACCCTGTGCCGCGGTAAAGTTCTTTTCTGCTCGCTCGCGAGTAACCACGCGGCCCGTGCCAAGAGCTTTATCACCGCTAAAGACGGTGCCATCCTCCCCGATTCGCGCCTTCTTTCCATCCTTGAACTCGGACACGAAGGACTGGCCAACGCCCTCAACGAGGGCAATGTCGGCGTCAAGCAAAATGTGCGGGCCATAATTGGGGACCGTACCGGTAGAAAACTCCGCCACGTTAATCACGGCGGAGGGTTTAAGGTCAACGAGGGTCTGGGCCTCGTGGCGAGAGATATTAGCCGCATCAATTACGGCGACATCGCCTTCACTAAATTTTTTCATCCCCTTAGCGCCCGGAGTGCAATCGCGCAGTGCACCAGGCTGCTCGGGGTTACGGGAAAACAGAGCCATGACCCCTATTGTGACGTGATTATTGTTTCTAGTGGGTTAGGCGCGCGGAAGCTTCTTGCTGTGCCCGCTCAAAAAGCTCCTGCGCGTGCGCGCGACCAGTCTCCGTATCATCCAAGCCTGCCAGCATGCGCGCCAACTCCTCCACGCGCTCGTCCTGCGAAAGCTCGGCCACACCAGAAGTGAATTTTTCCTTCGAAACATGCAGGTGTGCATCGGCATACGCTGCTACCTGCGGCAAGTGTGTTACCACGATAACTTGGTTGTGCACGGCCAAACGTGCCAGGCGGCGGCCAATTTCCACCGCCGCGCGTCCGCCCACACCGGCATCTACCTCATCGAAGACCAAGGTGGCGCCGTCCTCATCCGCTAGCACCACCTCCAAGGCCAACATGACACGGGAAAGTTCGCCGCCTGAAGCTGCAGACGCGATCGGCTTTCCGTTCAGCTGCAGCTCGGCCGCGTCCGCGCCAGTTTTAGAATATTTCGCCTGCGTCAACTCAACCGTCAACGTTGAATTCGGCATGGCTAGGCCGTGCAGCTCTTGCGTGACCTGCTCCCCCAAAGCCTTCGCCGCTTGCCGGCGCCCCTTTGTCAGCTCCCCAGCCCGCTCAACCATCACCGATTCAGCGTCCTTGACCTGCTTTTTCAATTCCTCTAGGGCTTCAGTTGAGGTATCCATGGATTCGAGCTTTGCTGCAGCTTCATCCCGCCAAGCTATAACTCCGTCAATATCCCCGGCATATTTGCGGGTCAGTGTACGAAGCTCCTGCTGGCGCTGCAAGGACTTTTCTAAAAGCTGCGGATCCGCCGGCAACCCGGCCAGATACCCTCCCAGCTCGCCGGAAATATCGCCCAGTTGTGAAGAAATCTCACTGAGCCGTTCGCCCAAGGCGGCCAATTCCTTGTCGGTAGTCCCCGCCAATGCCGAAACCGCCCGGCCCAGCAACGCCGAGGCAGCCTCTTCCAGTTCCTCGGTGCCGTCGATAGAAGCCAGTGCAACTTCCGCGGATTCGCGAAGACCGTCGACGTCTTGCAGCTTGCGAACCAGCTGCACCAGCTCCTCATCCTCACCCGGCTCCGGCGCAACGCCGTCGATCTCATCCACCGCGAACTGCAGGCGATCAACCTCTTGCGCGAGTTCGCGGCGCTGCTCTGTACGCCGCTTATAGTCCTTTGCCAAACGGCGCCATTCTTTAAAAGCCTCGGTATAGCGACGGCGTACCTCGGTCAACGTAGGATCCGCACGG
Source organism: Corynebacterium nasorum (assembly GCF_032821635.1). Taxonomy (NCBI): domain Bacteria; kingdom Bacillati; phylum Actinomycetota; class Actinomycetes; order Mycobacteriales; family Corynebacteriaceae; genus Corynebacterium; species Corynebacterium nasorum. The sequence continues at coordinate 105,538 of NZ_JAVBIE010000009.1, forward strand.
TCTACTGCACCCAATTGTTCCTCGGGAGCAAGCAAACGCAGCTGATCATTTTGCCCATGGACCGTAATAAGTTCGCGGGCAAATTCGCCTAAGGTTGCCGCAGGCACCGCCCGACCACCCAAATAGGCCCTCGATCTACCTGCAGCAGAAACCGTCCGGGAGACGATGTATTCTCCATTTTCATCGGGCTCCCCACCTACTGATTCGACCAACTCGCGGATAGAATCTTTCCCCGAGGAAAAATGCCCCTCTACTGCTGCTTTCTTCGCCCCATCCCGCACCCGGGAGGCATCCGCGCGTCCACCTGCTAAAAGCCGCAATCCAGTAACCACCATGGTCTTGCCCGCGCCAGTCTCACCAGTAAGCACGGTTAGACCAGTAGAGAGCTCCGCGGAGCTCTGGCTAATAACGCCCAAGTCATTAATGGAAATATCGACGAGCACTACTTCTCCTTCGGCCCGCGCCACCCTTCTACGGGCAGGCGCAGCTTCGAGACTAAACGGTCAGTAAAAGGTTGGTCATCCAAGCGTACCCATCGCACCGGACGCGCGCCTCGCACTACCTCCACGCGAGCTCCCGGCGGCATTGCGAGCTCACGGAAACCATCCAAAATCACGGTCGCCGGAGTTGTACGCATGGTTGATTCAACGGCAACTAAAGAATTGGGCGAGACGACTAGTGGCTTAGTAAACAAAGCGTGCGCATTATTCGGTACTACCAAAATCGCATCGAGAGAGGGCCACAGCACCGGCCCGCCAGCCGAAAACGCATAGGCGGTCGACCCAGTAGGCGTGGAGATGAGCACCCCATCACAACCGAAGGAAGACACCGGCCTGCGGTCAACTTCCAAAATTGCGTCCAATACTCCAGAGCGATTTTGGTTTTCTACCGAAGCCTCATTCAGAGCCCAGCTGCGATTGAGAAGGGTTCCTTCCTCGTCAAAGATGGTGACATCGATGGTGAGTCGATCCTCAATGCGGTACCTTTTGTCTATGACCCGCACTAAGGCCTGATCTAGGGATTCGACTTCCCACTCAGCCAGAAATCCCACATGCCCGAGGTTGATTCCTAGCACCGGAATATCCACAGAACGTGCCATATCCGCTGCACGGAGGAAGGTTCCGTCTCCACCGAGTACCAGGACTAATTCGCACCCCGAAGCCGCGTCTTCGGTGTGGGGGACGTGCTTTAGCCCAGGCAAGACCTTCTCGTCCGCGCACACTCGAACAGTAATCCCGGCATCTTGTAGCAGCTCCGCTGCTCGCGACGTTGCCTGCAGGTTCTGCTCGCGGTTGGCATGAGGCACCAACAGGATCTCACGGGTCATTGCGGGCCTTCCTCGACTGCACGGTCAATCATTTCTTCTACTCTAGCCAGATCCGTGGGAGCGCCGTCCTTTTTCAGCCATAAGAAGTACTCCACATTGCCGCTTGGCCCAGGCAGCGGGGACGCTACAGCTCCGTGCATGCTCAACCCAAGGGACAGGGCAAACTCAGCGACTTCCTTGGTTACTTCCTTGCGCAGTTCCGGTGAACGAACGACACCACCGCTTCCGAGGCGCTCTTTGCCCACTTCAAATTGCGGCTTCACCATGGGCAACAACCAAGCGCCGTCCTTCAGACATTCCACAATGGCCGGCAATACCAAGCGGAGGGAAATGAAGGACAAGTCGCCTACCATGCCGTCGCAAGGGCCGTCGGTAAGCTCCAGCGTTAAATTCCGGATATTCGTACGGTCTAAAACGGTTACGCGATCATCGTTTTGCAGGCGCCATAGCAACTGCCCATAGCCTACGTCGACAGACAGCACTTCCTGCGCACCGTGTTCAAGGCACACGTCCGTAAAGCCACCGGTAGAAGCGCCGGCATCGAGGATTCGGCCGTTCAAATCGACGTCGAACGCCGCCAAGGCGCCCAAAAGCTTGTGAGCGCCACGTGAAGCCCACTTGTCTTCTTCGGCTTCCTCTACCTTGATGGAAACCTCGGGTTCTACAATCGACGCCGGCTTTTGCGCCTTGAAGCCACCAACCGTGACACGGCCGGACTTAATCATCTCCCGTGCCTGCTCACGTGACCGCGCAATCTTTCGGCGCACCAGCTCCGCATCTAACCTACGACGTTGTGGGGGCATTAATTCTCCTGCAATGCATCGCGCAACACATTGTGGGCGCGATCAAGCTGATCTACTTCAGCGGCCAAATCCGCTGCGTCTTCTCCAAGGATCTCTGCTACTTCCGCATCGATCTCTGCCGGCTCCTTGACAGCCCGAAAATCATGCGGCTTTACCGCCATTGCGCAACAACCCTTTCCGCACGCTCGCTTCGCGGCTGAATATAGCGGGGCGGTGACGGCATGGCCCATGCAACTTCCAACACGGTGCGCAATGCCTGAACGGAGGTAGATTTTTCGTCACCGCCCTCGAGCAGAAGATCATGTCCATCACACCGAGCAGTAAATCCACCCTGTGCTCCAGGTCGGACAACAGAGACCGGCAAAGCCAGTTCATGCATACCTGCACCAATAAAGTTGGGGCGCGCCTCCACAGGTGCCTCAATAAGTTCTAGTTCCCCAGAAACACCGGTAAGCACATGGAAGGTATTCATGGCAGCAGAATTACCACCGGCAATATCGGTATCCAAACGGTCGCCTACAGCAAGCGGTTTTTTCGCACCAATTTGCTTCGCCGCAAAAGTAAACATGGCTGGCTCAGGCTTTCCAGCAGACACCGGCTCTACCCCGGTGGCGGACTGGATGGCGGCCACGAGGGAACCATTGCCCACGGCAAATCCCCTCTCGATAGGCAGGGAAGTATCTAGGTTCGATGCGAAAAACTTCGCTCCCTGGCGGATGGCCAGAGCCCCTTCAGTCAATTGTTCCCAGCCAACAGAACGGTCAAAACCCTGCACAACAGCGGCAGGCTTGTCATCAGCGCTGGAGACCACCTCAAAGCCCATCTCGCGGGCCAAATCACGGAAGGAATCAGCACCAATAATGAGGAGTTTCGAGGTGGCTAGCAGCTCATCCGCCACTAATTGAAGGACTGCTTGGGCAGAAGTAACAATCTGCTGCGTGGTCGCCTCGAGCCCTATATCTGCCAGCATCTTCGACACTGCTTCTGGGCTGCGCGAAGCATTGTTGGTCACGTACACCGCCGGCACACCACAGGTATTGATGACGTCCACCACGTTAGAAAGTGGGCGGCCGCCTTCCCACACGGTGCCATCAAGATCGAGCAGAAGAGCATCGTGTTTGCTTAGAACCGTCACTACTTACACTCCTCTAAGCGCTCCGCTGCATCGGTCCAGTCGCCCTCATCAATCGACACTGCGTGTTCAAACCAATCCTTGGCCTCATCTTTCCGGCCAGCTTCCAGCAGTGCGTTGGCGTAGGCATAAGCCAGGCGGCATGCACCTATCCCGCGTGCATCGCGATCAGGATGAGCGCGTTGGATAGTTACGACGGCAGACTCGGCTTGGCCCATATCTAAGCGGGCTCCGGCTAAAACAATCGCTAGCTCAATTTTAGATTCATCATCTAGGTCGGCCGCCTCATCCGTGCGCCCAAGCTCGAGCGCCTTTTCTGGGCGTCCCAAGCCGCGCTCACAGTCAGCCATTACGGCCAGCAGCCCAGGCCCGCCGGAAATACGCCGGGAAGCACGCAATTCAGCGAGCGCTTCCTTCCACTCGCCAGCACGATATGCGGCAATACCATTGACCTCTCGGGCGATAGCCACGCGGCCGGCACGGTCCTTAGCAGCACGTGCATGGCGCAAGGCAAGCTTGGGATCGTCTTCCATCCAGGTCGCAGCCATGATCATATGCTTGGCGACGGCCTCGGAGTTCTCCTTCGAGAGCGATTTTAGGTCCTGCAGAACCATGGGATCCAAATCGTTGACATCCACCTCTGCCGGGATGTCTGGATCACTCATGCGACGATTGATGCGTTCCTCACGGTAACCGGAGCGCTGCGGCGAAAAAGACTTCTTCTTGCGAGAGTCACCCTTAAAATCACGGCCTTTGTTATTGCGTGGCTTACGGTCACGTCCACCTCGCCCGTTGTGATTGCGCTCCGACATTCAGCCCTACCCTTTCTTGGTTGGAACTAGCACAGAAATACCGGCCCTATTCTACAACCCCAAGCGAAAAAGCCGGAATTTAGATCCTCTTGCGCTGCCGCAGCGTGAGCCATACAGCGCTAGGCCAAACGCTCGCCCAGACCGGTTCAATGAGACGGCGATCGATCCTACTAGACGCAAATACATTGCCAGGACCACCCACAGTGGAAAGCCACTCTGCCCCGTAACGCCCCACAACTCTTCACCGCCGACCGGCCGCGCAGTTGTACGAGCGTGCAAAAGGACACTAGGAGGCTTAATCGCTCATTGCGTTCCTGAACGCTCCGCGGACGCCCTAGTGCCGTACTCCTGGCTTTGCAGCTGAGGCCTTCCACCGGCCGGGAGGGCTGGTAAAACGCAAAAAGAAGAGGACGGTGGTATGCCGTCCTCTTCTTTGTTGTATTTTGTTGTGTTTGTGTTGTTTGGTGTCGGCGGTGACTTACTCTCCCACAACCTCCCGGTTGCAGTACCATCAGCGTGTGCAGGCTTAGCTTCCGGGTTCGGAATGGGACCGGGCGTTTCCCTGCAGCTATTGACCACCGACAAACCTTCAGAACATCTACCCTCTTTTTAATGGGTGTTCGGGTGTTGTGTCAGATACTGCATAGTGGACGCGGTCACGACAGTGACAAATTTGTTGTTTCTTGTTTTTGTTGTTTTGCCAGCACACATAGTGTGTGTTGGTGTTTATTGTGGTCAATTAGTACCAGTAGCCTTCACACCTTACAGTGCGTCCAGGTCTGGCCTATCTACCCTATCGTCTTTAGGGGACCTTAACGAAACCTCATCTTAAAACAGGCTTCCCGCTTAG